>NZ_JBSGIW010000002.1:0-173491 GCF_053605265.1 Streptomyces sp. NPDC003943
TGGCTTCCATGGGGGTGGATTGGTAACCGCGGGGGGCGCTCTCCGGGTCCCGGGGGCGGCGGCCCGGCCGGGGGGCGACGTCGTCGCCCGCGGCCTTCGCCACCGACTGGCTGCTGGTGTCCACAGCCATCTAGCCGGTCTGCCTTCCTCGTCTGCTGCCGCTGCTGCCGTTACCCGGTGCTGCCGTTACTTCCAGCCCTTGAGGAGCTTGCGGTAGTTGTCGCCCACCGCCTTGGCTCCGTCCTCCGGGCTGGTCTGGTTGGTGAGGACCTTGGTGTACTCGGTGACGAGCGGGGTGAAGAGGCTGCCGCCCTCGGGGATCCAGGGGCGCTCGACGGCCTTGTCGACGACCGGCTTGAAGAACGTGATCATCGGGTTGAGGGCCACGTCGGGGTCGTTGTAGGCCGACTGACGGGTCGGGAGCAGGCTGAGCTCCTTGGCGACCTTGATCTGCGCCTCGGGCGAGCTCATGTACTGGACGAAGGCGTAGGAGGCGTCCAGGTTCTTCGACCCGGCGTACACGGCGAGGCCCTGGCCGCCCTGCGGGGCGCCCTGGCCGGCCGAGCCGGCCGGGACCGGGGCGATGCCCAGGTTCGCCTTGTCGGCGAACTCCTTGCCCGTGTAGGTGTCGGTCACGGCCCACGGGCCGTTGATCATCATCGCGACCTTGCCGTCCTTGAAGGCGGCCTGCATGTTGTCCCAGCCGTTGGTCGCGTCCGTGATCGCGGCCTTGGAGTCGACCAGGTCCTTGACGGTCTTGAACGCCTTGACGCCGGCGGGGTTGTCGATGGTGACGGTCTTGCTGTCGGCGTTGACCATGTCACCGCCCTCGCCGTACAGGAAGGAGAGGAACCAGTAGGCGTCGTCGCCGCGCAGGTAGAGGCCGGTCTTGCCGGTCTTCTGCTTGATCTTGGCGGAGACGGACTTCAGCTCGTCGATGGTCTTGGGGACCTCGACACCGGCCTCCTTGAAGATCTTCTTGTTGTAGAAGATGCCCATGGAGTCGATGACCTGCGGCACCGCGTAGGTCTTGCCGTTGTACTTGGTGGACGCGGCGGCCTGCTTGAGGAAGTCGTCCTGGTCCTTCAGCGCAGGGGTGCCGTCCAGCGGCGCGAGGTAGCCGAGGTTCGCGAAGTCCGCGGTCCAGGCGACCTCGGAGCGGATCACGTCGGGGGCGCCGGCGCCGGACTGGGCGGCGTTCTTGAACTTGTTCTGGGCCTCGCCGAAGGGCACGTTGACGTACTTGATCGTGACCTTGGGGTGCTGCTTGGTGAAGTCCTCGGCAAGCTGCTTGAAGACCTTGTCCTCGGAACCGACCGTGGACGTGTCCCACCAGGTCACGGTGCCGGAGAGCTCGCCCGAGCCCTTCGAGCCGCCGCCGGAGGAACCGTTGTCGCCGCTTCCGCACGCCGCCAGGGTCACGCCCAGGGCCGCGACCAGCGCGGTGGCCGCTATGCCACGCCGCATGTGAACTCCTTCAGGATGGTCCCGGGTGGACGAGGGGCTCGAACCTTCCTCATGCGACCGCTCCCTCGCGGCGCGCCGGGCTGGGCAGGAACGTAACAGGGATGAAAACTCGCCGAAAGACCTTGCGGGAAATTTCTGCAAGACCGGGGGATCGTTACATCCGCGTGTCCCGAAGGTTGCCGATGAGCCGCTTGACAGCGAAGAGACCCCGGTTCGGCTTGCAAGAACTTGCGAAAGAACACCCGAAGGGAGTCGAGAGCGGCCGGAACCCGTACGTGGTGGGCAATCCGACCCGCGAGCGGTACAGTCCACTCCCATGACCGCGCGGCTTTCCGACATCGCAGCCCAGGCGGGGGTCAGTGAAGCCACAGTCAGCCGCGTGCTCAACGGCAAGGCCGGTGTGGCCTCGGCCACCCGCGAATCCGTGCTTGCCGCGCTCGACGTGCTCGGCTACGAGCGGCCCGTACGGCTGCGCCAGCGCAGCGCGGGCCTCATCGGACTGATAACCCCCGAGCTGGACAACCCGATCTTCCCCGCGCTCGCGCAGGTCATCGGGCAGGCCCTCACCCGGCAGGGATACACCCCGGTGCTCGCCACCCAGACCCCCGGCGGGTCCACCGAGGACGAGCTCGTGGACATGCTGGTGGAGCGCGGCGTGGCCGGCATCATCTTCGTCTCCGGACTGCACGCCGACACCACGGCCGACATGGGCCGCTACGACCGGCTGCGCGGCAAGGGCGTCCCGTACGTCCTCATCAACGGCTTCTCGCCCAAGGTGCAGGCCCCCTTCGTCTCCCCGGACGACCGGGCCGCGATGGTGCTGGCGGTGACGCACCTGGCGGCGCTCGGCCACACCCGGATCGGGCTCGCGGTCGGGCCGAAGCGCTTCGTGCCGGTGCTGCGCAAGATCGAGGGTTTCGGCAAGGGGATGCGGGAGCGGTTCGGACTCTCCCCGGAGGAGACCGACGAGCTGGTCCAGCACTCCCTCTACACGCTGGAGGGCGGCCAGGCCGCCGCCGCCGCGCTCATCGCCAAGGGCTGCACGGCGATCGTGTGCGCGAGCGACATGATGGCGCTGGGCGCCATCCGGGCGGCCCGGCAGCAGGGGCTGCAGGTGCCGAAGGACGTCTCCGTCGTCGGCTTCGACGACTCCCCGCTCATAGCGTTCACCGATCCGCCGCTCACCACCATCCGCCAGCCCGTGCAGGCGATGGGGCAGGCGGCGGTCCGGGCGCTCCTGGAGGAGATCGGCGGGACGCCGGCGCCGCACAGCGAGTTCGTCTTCATGCCGGAGCTGGTGGTGCGCGGATCGACCGCCTCGGCGCCCGTGTCCCCGGCCGTGTCCCCTGCCTCTTCCCCTACGTCCTGAGGCGGAGCGGGTGCGCCTGATACCCGACCGAGGGATGATCGGTCGAGGAGCAGGCATCTGGCAAACTCTCCTCCTATGGGTGAAACGACCGTGAAGACCTCGGAAATTCGGACGACCCCGTCGTCACCCATCGTGGCCGACGGCTGGTTCGCGCGCGCTCTGCGGGCCCGTACGCCCCGGCGCCCGCGGATCTGGTTCGAGGTGCTCCTGATCGCGGTCAGCTACTGGACGTACTCGCTCATCCGCAACGCGGTCCCCGAGCAGAAGACCCAGGCCCTCAGGAACGCCGACTGGGTGTGGCAGACCGAGCACAGCCTCGGGCTCGCCTTCGAGCACGCCGTCAACCAGGCCGTGAACTCGGTGACCTGGCTGATCGTGGGCATGAACTACTACTACGCCACGCTGCACTTCGTCGTGACCATCGGTGTGCTCGTGTGGCTGTACCGATGGCATCCGGGCCGTTACGCGGCGTTCCGCACGGTGCTCTTCGCGACGACGGCCGTGGCCCTGGTCGGCTACTACCTGTACCCGCTCGCGCCGCCCCGGCTGATGAACGGCGGCCACTTCACCGACACCGTGCTCGTGCACCACACCTGGGGCTCGATGGCGTCGGGCAACCTCAAGCACATGTCGAACCAGTACGCGGCGATGCCGTCGATGCACATCGGCTGGTCGCTGTGGTGCGGGCTCACCATCCTCCTGCTGGCGAAGGCGCCCTGGGCGCGGATCCTCGGCATGCTCTACCCGGCGGCGACGCTCGTCGTCATCGTGGCCACCGCCAACCACTTCTGGCTGGACGCGGTGGGCGGCGTGCTCTGCCTGAGCTTCGGCTTCGCCGTCGCGTACGTCTGGTTCGGCACGCACCCGCACCGGCTGCCGAAGCTGGTGGAGCCCCTCGCGTCGGTCCCGCAGGGCGTCACGCCGGGCGGTCCGCCCCCGGCGGAGGGGGCGGACCGGGACCCGGCGGACGCCGGGGCCCAGGACTCCCCGGAGCGCGTCAGCTCCGGTAGGTGATCCTCCCTCCCGCGACCGTGAGCCGGATCGGCGCGGTCGCGGTCTCGTCGGCCGGGGCGTCGACCGGGTCGACGGTGAAGGCGGTGAGGTCGGCCCGGTAGCCCGGCGCGATCCGGCCCGCGATCCGCTCCTCCCCCGCGGCCAGCGCCGCGTGCGTCGTCATGCCCTCCAGGGCCATCCGTCCGGTGAGCCCGGCGCGGGCGGACGCGGCGCCGCGCGGGGCCTGGGCGGTGGCGAGGACCTGGCGGGCGTCGTGGTGGGCGATCGGCCAGTCGGAGCCGAGCGCGAGCGTGGCGCCCGCGTCGCGGAGGTCCCGGCAGCGCCAGGCCCGGGCGGCCCGTTCGTCGCCGAGCCGCTTCGACCACTCGTCGGTGCGGTCGGCGCGGGTGTACGCGGTGTGCGGGGGCTGCATGGAGGCGGCGACGCCGAGCGCGGCGAACCGGTGGAGCTGGTCGTCGGGCACGGTCTCGATGTGCTCGATCCGGTGCCGGGGCCCGGTCCGGTGGGCTGAGGCGCCCAGGGTTTCCACGGTGTCGAGCACATGGCGCACCGCCGCGTCGCCGATGGCGTGGGTGGCGGTGCCGACGCCCGCGCCGTGCAGGTGCCGTACGGCTGCCGAGTACGCGGCCGGGTCGGGCCAGAAGGCGGCGGTGCCCTGGCCGTGGCAGTCGGCGTGCTCCAGCCAGGCGGTGCCGCCCTCGACGGTGCCGTCCATGAAGAACTTCACCCCGCCGACCCGCCAGAGCCGCCCGGCCCGCTCCTGGAGCCGTACGAGCGTGTCGAGCTCCTCGGCGGTGGCCCCCGGCATGCACCAGGGCGCGAGGCGGAGCCGCAGCGGCAGGTCGCCGTCCGCCTCGATCGCGGCGAGCAGGCCGGGTACGTCGTGGCCGCCGAGGTCCATGACATGGGCGCCGGTCAGTCCGGTGCCGGCCATCTCCGCGAGCAGTGCGACGAGCCGGTCGCGGCGCTCCGCGTACGGCTGGGCGGGCAGCACGTGGGTCATCAGTTCCATGGCGGCGTGCTCGACCAGGTGCCCGGTGGGGCGTCCCGCGCCGTCGCAGACGATCTCGGAGCGCTGGGTGAAGGAGCGCGGCCCGTCGATGCCGGCGGCTTCGAGGGCGGTGGCGCTGACCAGGACGGAGTGGCCGTCGTAGAGGCGGAGGTGGGCGGGGGCGCCGTCGAGGGCGTCCTCGATCAGCTCGTGGTGGACGGGCCGGCCGGCGAAGACGTTGTGGTCGAGGCCGAAGCCGAGGACCCAGCCGTCCCTGCGCTCGGCGGTCCGCAGCGCGGCGCGCAGCCCGTGGAGGTCGGTGACGGCGGAGAGGTCGGTGCCGGTGTACATCTCCAGGCCCCACACGGGGTGGCTGTGGGAGTCGGTGAGGCCGGGGGTGAGGGTGGCGCCGCCCAGGTCGACGACCTCGGTGCCGGGGCCGCGCCAGTCCCGGGCGTCGGTGTCGTCGCCGAGGGCGGTGATCACTCCGTCGCGGACGGCGACAGCGGTGTGGTGGGAGGGGTCGGGGATGCGGAGGCGGGCGTTGCGGAGGACGAGCTCGGGTGCGGGCACGGGGCGTCGGCTCCTTCGGTGGGCGGCTCGGCGGCGAAGTGGGCGTAGACCTCGGGGCGGGTGCGGCGCAGCCGGTACGCGAGGAGGAGCCCGAGGACGAGGACGGCGGGGACGACGGCCACGAGGACCGCGTTGACGGTGGTGGAGGCGCCGGTGAACAGGGCCACCTTGGAGGCGACCAGCCAGAGCGCGACGGCCAGCAGGACGGCGGCCGCGACCGGGGCGACGAGGGTGCGCAGGGCGCCCTCCTGGTGCGGGACACGGCGGAAGTAGCGCACGACGGCGACGGCGGCGAGCAGCATCATCGCCATGAGTCCGAGCATGCCGGGGGTGTTCACCCACAGCAGCAGCTGGGTGTACGGGTCGGCGCCGGCGGCCGCGAAACCGAGGACGATCACGGCGCCGAGCACGGTCTGGACGACGCCCGCGAGGTACGGGGAGCGGTGGCGGGGGTGGATCCGGCCGAGCGCGGCGGGCAGCACGCCCTCCTCGGCGAGGGCCAGGCCGTAGCGGTTGATCGCGTTGTGGAAGGCGAGGAGCGAGGCGATGATGCTGGTCACGATGAAGAGGTGCATCAGGTCGGCGGCCCAGGAGCCCACGTAGGTGGTGATGGCGCTGAAGAAGAGCCCGCCGGTGTCGCCGGCGGCGGCCGCGACGACCTGGTCGTCGCCGAAGGCCTGGATCACGGTCCACACGACGAAGGCGTAGAAGAGGCCGAGGAAGCCGACCGCGATGTAGGTGGCGCGGGGGATGGTGCGGGCCGGGTCGCGGGCCTCGCGGCGGTAGATCACGGTCGACTCGAAGCCGGTGAAGGCCGAGAACGCGAAGGCGAGCACGGCGGCGGTGCCGGGGACGAGCACATGGCCGGGGGCGAAGGAGGCGAGCGAGAGCCCGTGCGCGCCGCCCTTGAGCAGCACCCCGCCGGCGAGGAGCACGAGGATGCCGGTCTCGGCGACGAGGAGGACGCCGAGGACCTTGGCGCCGAAGTCGATGGAGCGGTAGCCGCCGTACCAGATGAGCAGCAGGCCGGCGAGGGCGATCGGCAGCCAGGGCAGGTCGACGCCCCACAGGGCGTGGGCGGTGTCGGCGGTGGCGGAGCCGAGGAGTCCGTAGACGCCGATCTCCATGCCGTTGTAGCCGACCATGGCGATGAGCGCGGCGGCGATGCCGAGGGGTTTGCCGAGGCCCTGGGCGATGTACGCGTAGAAGGCGCCGGCGCTGCGGACGTGGCGGCTCATGGTGGTGAAGCCGACGGCGAAGATCGCGAGGGTGACGCCGGCGAGGAGGTAGCCGGCGGGGGCGCCGATGCCGCCGAGGACGAGGGCGATGGGGGCGACGCCGGCCATCACGGTGAGCGGGGCGGCGGCGGAGACGACGAAGAAGGAGATGTCGGCGGTGGTGAGGGTGCCGGTTCTCAGCCCGGGCGCGCCGGGTGGCTTGTCGGAGGTGCTGGAGGACATGGCTGGGGAGGCCCTTCCGCGACAGGAACAGGAAACCTAAAGCCTTTCGGTTGGCGCAATGTAGCCTCGGGTCCGACGATTCGGGAAGACCTGACCTAGGGGAAAACCTTCATGGGCCGGCCGCGCACGCCCCTCCTCGACCGGGAGCGCATCACCACCACGGCGCTCCAACTCGTCGACGAGCAGGGGGACTTCAGCGTCCCGCAGATCGCTCGGCGGCTCGGGGTGCAGACGGCATCGGTGTACCACCATGTGGACGGCCGGGACGGCATCGTGGAGCTGCTGCGGGAGCGGGTCTGCGACGCGATCGACGACGGCACCCTGGACCTCCAGCCCTGGGACGCGGCCGTGGCCGCCTATGCCCGCTCCTACCGGGCCGCCTTCGCCGCCCACCGGCGCGCGATCTCGCTCCTCACGACGTCACCGGTCCGCGCGCGCAAGGTGCTCCTGCAGTACGAGAAGGTCGTCGCCCGGCTGCTCGACGCGGGCTTCCCGCTGCGGGACGTGATGCCGGTGCTCATCGGCATGGAGAACCTGGTCCTCGGCTCGGCCCTCGACATGACGGCCCCGGCCTCGATGTGGGAGCTCCCCGACGAGACGACGACCCCGCGGCTCGCCCGCGCGCTCACGGAGATGACGGAGGACCGGGCGGACGAGGCCTTCGAGCTGGCGCTCGCCGGGTACCTGGAGCACTGCCGGCGCCGGCTGGACGGCTCCTAGCGGGTTGCGGGCAGCCGGACCGTGACGCGCAGACCGCCGGCCGGGCGCGGGACGAGGTCGAGGGTCCCGTCGTGGGCGCGGACGACGCTGTGCACGAGGGCGAGGCCGAGGCCGACGCCGGCGTGCTCGTCGGTGCGGGCGCGTTCCGCTCCGCGCTGGAAGGGCTCGGTGAGGGTCGGCACCAGGTCCGGCGGGACGACACGGCCCGTGTTCTCGACCCGCAGCACGCTCGCGCCGTCCCGCGCCTCGGTGTGGACGGTCACGCTGCCGCCGGCGGGCAGGTTGTGGACGATCGCGTTCTGCACGAGGTTCGTCGCCATTCGCAGCAGCAGCTCCGCGGAGCCGCTGGTCAGGGCCGCTCCCCCGGTGACGTCGAGCGTGAGCCCGCGCCGCTCGGCGAGCGGCAGCAGGGTCTCCGCGGCCTCCTCGGCGACGAGGGAGAGGTCGACGGTCTCACGGTTGAAGGCCCCGCTGTCGCTGCGGCTGAGCAGCAGCAGGGCCTCGGTGAGGTCGATCGCGCGCGTGTTGGCGGCCTGGAGGCGGGCGAGGACCTCGTCGCGGTCGCGGGCCGGGTCCCTGCGGGCGACTTCGAGCAGCGTCCGGGAGACGGCGAGCGGGGTGCGCAGTTCGTGGGAGGCGTTCGCCGCGAAGCGCCGCTGCTCGCCGACGTGCGACTCCAGCTGTTCCAGCATGGTGTCGAAGGTGTCGGCGAGTTCCCGGAACTCGTCCCGGCGGCCCGGCATGCGGATCCGGTGGGAGAGCGATCCGTCGCCGGCCAGCCGGGCGGCGGCCGTGATCCGGTCGAGCGGCGCGAGCATCCGCCCGGCCAGGAGCCAGCCGCCGAGGAGGCCGAAGACGAGCAGGAAGCCCATGGCGACGGCCGCGGCGGGGGCGAAGGTGTGCACGAGCAGGTAGCGGTTGGGCGAGATCCCGAGCAGGCCCTGGTCGTTGTCGGGAACGTACCGCAGCAGGAAGACCCACACGACGGCGAGGAGCAGGCCGCCGGCGACCGCGAGGAAGCCGGCGTAGCTGAGGGTGAGCTTGAGCCGGGCGCTGAGCCCGGCACGTCTGGTCGCGGTCACGCCTCGTCCGTACGGTCGGGGCACGGGTCGATGCGGTAGCCGACGCCCGGCACCGTGGCGATGAGCCAGGGTTCGCCGAGCCGTTTGCGCAGGGCGGAGACGGTGATGCGGACGGCGTTGGTGAAGGGGTCGGCGTTCTCGTCCCAGGCCCGTTCGAGCAGCTCCTCGGCGCTGACGACCCCGCCCTCGGCCGCGACGAGGACGTCGAGCACGGCGAACTGCTTGCGGGTGAGCGCGACGGGGCGCCCGTCGCGGAAGACCTCCCGGCGGAAGGGGTCGAGGCGCAGGCCCGCGATCTCGCGGACCGGAGGCCGGGCGTACGCGCGCCTGCGGTCGAGAGCCCGCAGCCGCAGGACGAGCTCCCGCAGCTCGAACGGCTTGGTCAGGTAGTCGTCGGCGCCCAGCTCGAAGCCGGACGCCTTGTCGTCGATCCGGTCGGCGGCGGTCAGCATGAGGATCGGGATGCCGCTCCCGGAGGCCACGATGTGCCGGGCGACCTCGTCGCCGGACGGGCCGGGGATGTCACGGTCGAGCACCGCGAGGTCGTAGGAGTGAACGCCGAGGAGCGCCAGGGCGGTGTCCCCGTCGCCGGCGATGTCGGCGGCGATCGCCTCGAGCCGCAGGCCGTCCCGGACGGCCTCGGCCAGATGCGGCTCGTCCTCCACGATCAGTACGCGCATGGGCGAAGCCTAGGGAACGGGGCATATCGGCGGCGTATGCGCCGGTGTCTCCGCCGCCGTGCGCCACCAGCGGCGCGAGGCCAGCCCGGCCAGGACCGCGCCGGTGGCGTTGACCAGGACGTCGTCCACGGAGGTGACCCGGTCGAGGCGCAGCACGTACTGCGCGGTCTCGACCAGGACCGAGCAGCCGGCGCCGAGCGCCAGGATCCGCGGCAGGGACGCCATCGCCGTCCAGCGCATCGGCGCGAAGAAGCCCAGCGACGCGAAGACCAGCAGGTTTCCGACGATGCCGAGCGTCCCCATGCCGACCAGGTCCCGCAGCGGTACGAGGCTCACCCGGGCGGGCGCGATGCCGGGCGCCGCGCCCGGCATCAGGGTCATCCCCAGGAACGGCACCGTCCCGTGGACCATGCCCACCTCGGCCAGCGAAAGCCGCCACGGCGACGCGACACCGGCGGCCCGGCGGTGCCGCGCGAGGGCCCACGCCACCAGCACGGCGAGCGGCAACGCGACCAGCGTCATGAGCACGACGCCGTTGAAGGTGTCGTAGCAGCCGTGCCACCGCCCGGCCATGCACCTCGGGGCGGCCATCATGAGCGGCCCGCGCAGGGCGTAACCGGCGCTCGCGAGGCCGAGGAGCGCCAGACCGGGGATCACGAGACGGCGGGCGTTCAGGGGTGCGTCGTGGTTCATGCGCCCATCGGACACGAGGGAGTGTTGCGCCGGCGTATGCGTTTTCCGCCCGTCCACACCCTGCCTACGCGCCGTAGAACAGCTCCTCCATCACCGCCCGCGCCCGCCGGGTGATCCGGCGGTAGTCGTCGACCATCTCACCGACATGGCCGGGGGCGTAACCCAGAAAGCGGCCGACGGCGGCCAGCTCGCGCGGCTCGGAGGGGAAGGTGTCGCCGGCGCGGCCGCGCACCAGCATCACCGCGTTGCGCACCCGGGTGGCGAGCACCCAGGCCTCGTCCAGGGTCTGCGCCTCCTCCGTGCCGATGAGCCCGGCCGCGTGGGCGGCGGCCAGCGCCTCGCGGGTGCGGGTGGTGCGCAGGCCCGGTTCGGCCCAGCCGTGCCGCATCTGGAGCAGCTGGACGGTCCACTCGACGTCGCTGAGGCCGCCGCGGCCCAGCTTGGCGTGCAGGGTCGGGTCGGCGCCGCGCGGCAGGCGTTCGGTCTCCATGCGGGCCTTGAGGCGGCGGATCTCGCGGACCGCGTCCTCGCCGAGGCCCTCCATGGGGTAGCGCAGCGGGTCGACGAGCTCGATGAAGCGCTGCCCGAGTTCCCGGTCGCCGGCCATCGGCTCGGCCCGCAGCAGGGCCTGGGACTCCCAGACGAGCGACCAGCGGCGGTAGTAGGCCCCGTAGGACTTCAGGGTGCGCACCATCGGGCCGCTCTTGCCCTCCGGGCGCAGGTCGGCGTCGATGAGCAGCGGCGGGTCGGCGGTGGGCAGCTGGAGCAGCCGGCGCATCTCGGTGACGACCCGGTTCGCGGCCTTCGCCGCCTCCTGCTCGTCGACGCCCTCGCGCGGCTCGTGCACGAAGAGGACGTCGGCGTCGGAGCCGTAGCCGAGTTCGTGCCCGCCGAAGCGGCCGACGCCGATGACGGCGAACCTGGTCGGCAGCTCCTCGCCCCACTCGGCGCGCACGGCGGCCCGGAGCGCGCCCGAGATCGTCGCCGCGTTGAGGTCGGTGACGGCGCGGCCGACGCGGTCGACGAGGGCGCCGGGGTCGGCCTCGCGGGGGTTGTCCTCGGTGCCGTAGGAGGCGATGAGGTCGGCCGCGGCGGTACGGAACAGCTCCCGGCGGCGCACTCCGCGGGCCGCGGCCACCGCCTGCTCGGGGCCCTCGGCACGGCCGACGGCGGCGAGCACCTCCTGTTCCAGGTGGTCGCGGCCGCGCGGCTTCAGGCCCTCCGGGTCGCCGAGGATGGCGACCGCCTCGGGGGCGCGGAGCAGCAGGTCGGGGGCGAGCCGGCCGGCGGACAGGACCCGGGCGAGGTTCTCGGCGGCGGCGCCCTCGTCGCGCAGGAGGCGCAGGTACCAGGGCGTCTTGCCGAGCGCGTCGGACACCTTGCGGAAGCCGAGCAGGCCCGCGTCCGGGTCGGCCGAGTCGGCGAACCAGCCGAGCAGCACCGGCAGCAGCGTGCGCTGGATGGCGGCCTTGCGGGTGACGCCGGAGGACAGCGCCTCCAGATGACGCAGGGCGGCGGCGGGGTCGGCGTACCCGAGCGCTTCGAGCCGCTGCCCGGCGGCCTTCGGGCTGAGCCGGATCTCGCCGGGGGCGAGCTGGGCGACGGCGTCGAGCAGCGGCCGGTAGAACAGCTTCTCGTGCAGCCGGCGCACCACGGCCGCGTGCCGCTTCCACTCCCGGTTGAGCTCGGTGACCGGGTCGGTGCGCAGGCCGAGCGAGCGGCCGAGGCGTCGCAGATCGGCCTCGCCCTCGGGGACGAGGTGGGTGCGGCGCAGCCGGTACAGCTGGATGCGGTGCTCCATGGCGCGCAGGAAGCGGTAGGCGTCGTCGAGCTGGGCGGCGTCGGCGCGGCCCACGTAGCCGCCCGCGGCGAGGGCGGCGAGCGCGTCGAGGGTGGTGCCGCTGTGCAGCGTGGCGTCGCTGCGGCCGTGCACCAACTGCAGGAGCTGTACGGCGAACTCGACGTCCCTGAGGCCGCCGGGGCCGAGCTTCAGTTCGCGGTCGACGTGGCCGGCCGGGATGTTGTCGACGACCCGGCGCCGCATCTTCTGCACGTCGGGCACGAAGTTCTCGCGCTCGGCGGCCTGCCACACCAGCGGGGAGACGGCGTCGATGTACGCGGCGCCGAGGTCGGCGTCGCCGGCCACCGCGCGCGCCTTCAGCAGGGCCTGGAACTCCCAGGTCTTGGCCCAGCGCTGGTAGTAGGCGAGGTGCGAGGAGAGGGTGCGCACCAGCGGCCCGTTGCGGCCCTCGGGGCGCAGGTTGGCGTCGACGGGCCAGATGCTGCCCTCGACCGTGGTCTCCGAACAGATCCGCATGAGGTGGGAGGCGAGCCGGGTCGCGGCCTGCAGCGCCTTGGACTCGTCGGTGCCGTCCGCCGCCTCGCCGACGAAGATGACGTCGACGTCGGAGACGTAGTTCAGCTCGTGGCCGCCGCACTTGCCCATGGCGATCACGGCGAGCCGGCAGTGCGCCGCGTCCTCGGGCGCGGCGGCCCTGGCGATGCGGAGGGCGGCCCGCAGGGTGGCGGTGGCGAGGTCGGCGAGTTCGGCCGCGGTCTGCGCGACGTCGGTCGTGCCGCACACGTCACGGGCGGCGATGGCGAGCAGACAGCGCCGGTAGGCGACCCGCAGCGTCACCGGGTCGACGGCCTCGGCGAGCCCGCGTTCGAACTCGGCGACGCCCGGGTGCAGATCGGCCGCCTCGTACGTGACGAGCGCCTGCCAGTCGTACGGGTGCCGGGCCAGGTGGTCGGCGAGCGCCTCGGACGCGCCGAGCACCCCGAGCAGCCGGTCCCGGAACGGTTTCGCGGAAAGCAGCGTCGTGGTGAAGGCCGGCCGCTCGGCCGGCGGCTGCGCCTCGACGAGCCGGACCAGGCCGAGCAGCGCGAGATCGGGGTCGGCGGTGGCGCCGAGGGCGTCGAGCAGCACGGAGTCGCCGCGCAGCGGGGCCAGGTCGTCCAGGTCGAGCAGCCGCTCGGCGGCGGACGGGTCGGTGAACCCGTGCCGCAGCAGCCGGGTGAACGTACTGCTCCTGCGTCCCGGCGCCGTCATTCCGCCGCTCCCTCCACCGGTCGATTGAATGCCCGGTCGAGCCTATCCCCGGCGGGGCGCCGGGTCGCCCCGGGGAGCGCGCGGCGGGGCGCGGCGGCAGAATCGGGGGCATGAACTGGACACTGGAAGTGGTCCCCGTACCCGTCAGCGACCTGGACCGGGCGAAGGAGTTCTACGGAGGCCGGCTCGGCTTCAAGGTCGACCTCGACCAGGAGGTCGCCCCGGGCGTCCGCGTCATCCAGATCACCCCGCCGGGCTCGCGCTGCTCGCTCTCCCTGGTCCAGGGCATGCCGCCCTTCCCCGGCGCCCGCCAGATGGAACCCGGCACCCTGCACGGGCTCCAGCTGTGCGTCACCGACATCGACGCGGCGCGCGCCACGCTCGCCGCCGCGGGCGTGGACATCTCGCCGGTGGTGCACGTGGGCGCGTCGGGCTGGGAGGAGGGCCGGGGCCAGCCCTGGAACTCGTTCCTGACCTTCGCCGACCCGGACGGCAACGGGTGGGTGGTGCAGGAGGCGCCGTCGGAGCTGTCCCAGCGCTGACCTCCGGACGGACGCCCGGCGTCGCCACTCCGCCCCGAAGCGTGGCCGAGCGGATGCGCCAAGGGGCCCGTGACCAGGGGGACCTGACGCCTGGTCAGCGTCCGGTGGCATGTGGAGAACACGATCACGGCCCCGGTCGCGCACCGGTGCGTTCCCGGCGTCGCCGTCGCCCCGCCGGGCACGGTCTTCGGCGACGACACCTGGCGCCTGGTGCTGCGCCGCCAGGGCGGCGCGCCGACCGTGTCGGTCGACGGCGCGTACGCCCGGATGTGACGGCCCCGGACGGGCCTCAGAAGACCAGGCGGTAGTTCCGCACCTTCTCGTCCTCGCCCTCGTACGCCATCCCGGCGGCCTCCATCACCCGCTGCGAGGGGATGTTGTCGAGGTCGGCGTCACCGCGCACCGCGGTGGCGCCGGCCTCGCGGGCGCGGGCGATCAGGGCGCGCAGGGACTCGGCGGCGTAGCCCTGCCCGCGGGCGCCGGGCACCAGGCCGTAGCCGATGGTCACGACGCCGTCGGCGTCCGGCGGGCCGTGGAAGCCGATGCCGCCGACGGTGGTGCCGTCCGCCAGGAGCCGTATCGCGTACGGCCGGTAGTCCCCCGGGTCACCGCGCTCGGCCACCCCGTTCAGGAAGCCGCGCGCGCTGCGCTCGTCGCCCGGGGTCGGGTACTCCTCGGCCCAGCGGTCGCCGGGCGCGGGCGCGCCGTCGACGATGCGCCGGGCGTCGTCGACGGAGAGCGGCTGGAGCAGCAGCCGCTCCGTCTCGATGATCTTCGCGTTGGTCACGGGCGGCAGTCTCGGCCCCGCCGCACGCGGGGCGCAACGGGGTTTTCCGGCCCGCCCCGCTACAGCACAGGCAGGTTCTTCCGCAGCTCGAAGGCGGTGACCTCGGAGCGGTACTCCTCCCACTCCTGCTTCTTGTTGCGCAGGAAGAAGTCGAACACGTGCTCGCCGAGCGTCTCCGCCACCAGCTCGCTGCGCTCCATCAGGGTGATCGCCTCGCCCAGGTTCTGCGGCAGCGGCTCGATGCCCATCGCGCGGCGCTCGGCGTCGCTGAGGGCCCAGACGTCGTCGTCGGCGCCGGCCGGGAGCTCGTAGCCCTCCTCGATGCCCTTGAGGCCGGCGGCGAGGAGGACGGCGTAGGTCAGGTACGGGTTGGCACCGGAGTCGATGGAGCGGACCTCGACCCGGGAGGAGCCCATCTTGCCGGGCTTGTACATGGGCACGCGGATCAGCGCGGAGCGGTTGTTGTGGCCCCAGCAGATGTACGCCGGGGCCTCGCCGCCGGAGCCGGCGGTGCGGCCGGAGCCGCCCCAGATGCGCTTGTACGAGTTGACCCACTGGTTCGTGACGGCCGAGATCTCGCCGGCGTGCTTGAGCAGGCCGGCGATGAAGGAACGTCCCACCTTGGAGAGCTGGTACTCGGCGCCCGACTCGTAGAACGCGTTCCGGTCGCCCTCGAAGAGGGAGAGGTGGGTGTGCATGCCGGAGCCCGGGAACTCGGAGAACGGCTTCGGCATGAAGGTGGCCTGCACGCCCTGCTCAAGGGCCACCTGCTTCATGACCAGGCGGAAGGTCATGATGTTGTCCGCGGTGGAGAGCGCGTCCGCGTAGCGCAGGTCGATCTCCTGCTGGCCCGGCGCGCCCTCGTGGTGCGAGAACTCCACCGAGATGCCCATCGACTCCAGCATGGTGATGGCCTGGCGGCGGAAGTCCATGCCCACGTTCTGCGGGGTGTGGTCGAAGTAGCCGGACTCGTCGGCCGGGGTGGGCCGGGAGCCGTCCAGCGGCTTGTCCTTCAGCAGGAAGAACTCGATCTCGGGGTGGGTGTAGAAGGTGAAGCCCAGGTCCGAGGTCTTGGCGAGGGCCCGCTTGAGGACGTACCGCGGGTCCGCGAAGGACGGCGAGCCGTCCGGCATCAGGATGTCGCAGAACATCCGGGCGGTGCCCGGGGCCTCGGCGCGCCAGGGCAGGATCTGGAAGGTGGCCGGGTCCGGCTTGGCGATCATGTCGGACTCGTAGACCCGGGCGAAGCCCTCGATCGCGGAGCCGTCGAAGCCGATGCCCTCGTCGAAGGCCTGCTCCAGCTCGGCGGGTGCGACCGCGACCGACTTCAGGAAGCCGAGCACGTCGGTGAACCACAGACGCACGAAGCGGATGTCGCGCTCCTCGAGCGTACGGAGCACAAATTCCTGCTGCTTGTCCATTTCCACACCCATCCTCGCCGGTCAGGCCGCCTGCTCCCGGACCCGAGCATCCCACCACATGGTTTCGTTCACGTTGCACACCCATACTGCCTGCTCGGCTGTGACTCAGGTAACGGGGGACGGCCGGCTTCGTACCCCGTTCGGCCCACGGGGCCCCTTCTGCCACTACGATCTGCGCCCATGGGAGCCTCCCGGCTCGACGGCCCGCCGCGACACGCGCGTCCCCTGGCACTGGCGAGTGCCGTGGCGACGCTCCTCGGCGCGCTCTTCCTCTGTCTCGCGGTGACCGCCGAACCCGGCGACCCGGAGCAGCACGGCCGGCACACGGCCGCGCGGACCGCGCAGGCGGCCACCGGGATCACGGGCGACCGGTACGCCTGCCCGTACGAGCCCGGCGGCTGCTCGCTCTTCCCGGCCCTCTCGCCGGCGGTGCTCAGCGCGCCGCCGATGGATCCGCCGCTGCACGCGGCGGGCCGCCTCCCGCACATCGGCGTGCCGCACCGCGCCGGCCAGGCGCCCCGCGCCGACGCGCGGCCCCGTGCGCCGGACCTCCACGTCCTTCAAGTACTGCGGACGTAAGCCGCCGGTTCTTCCGACGCGTTCCCCCTCCGTACACCTTTTTTCTCATACTTCACGAAGGACGACATTCCACATGGCCGCGAACCGCACCGCCACCGCCGAACGCCGCGCCCGAATAGAGGAGATGCGCCGCGCCGAGCAGGCCCGTGAGCGCCGCAACCGCTTCCTGACGATCGGTGTCTCCGCCGTCGTCGTGCTCGGCCTCGTCGGCTTCGGCGGCTGGGTGATCAACAAGCAGAGCAACGAGAAGGACCAGGCGGCCGCCGCCGCCAAGGCCCCCATCAAGGGCGAGAAGGACTGGGACGCCAAGAAGCTCGGCCGGAACCACGTCACCACCCCGGTGAAGTACCCGATGAACCCGCCGGTCGGCGGCGACCACAACCCGGTCTGGCAGAACTGCAACGGCGACGTCTACGACAAGCCGGTCGCCGACGTGAACGCCGTGCACTCCCTGGAGCACGGCGCCGTCTGGGTGACGTACAACAAGAAGGCCGCCCAGGGCGACCTCGACAAGCTGCGCGCCAAGGTCAAGAAGACCCCGTACTCGCTGATGAGCCCCATCGACAACCAGTCCGGCGCGATCATGCTGAGCGCCTGGGGCAAGCAGGTGACCGTGGACGGGGCCGACGACCCGCGCGTCGACGCCTTCTTCACCAAGTACGTCAACGGCCCGCAGACCCCGGAGCCCGGCGCCGCCTGCACCGGTGGCATCGACGCGAGCGGCCAGGGCGGCGCCGGGATGGGCCAGTGAGGCTGAACCGGACGCAGTGGGCGTCCGTCACCGCCGTCGCCCTCGCGGTGCTCTTCGCCGGCGGCGCGGTCACCGTCGCCTCGGCGAACCGCGACGAGGCGCCGCGGACGCCCACCGCCGAGTCGGCGGACGCCGGTTTCGCCCGTGACATGGCGGTCCATCACCAGCAGGCCGTCGAGATGTCGTTCATCGTCCGCGACCGGACGAAGGACGAGGAGGTGCGCCGCCTCGCCTACGACATCGCCAACACGCAGGCCAACCAGCGCGGCATGATGCTGGGCTGGCTGGACATGTGGGGGCTGCCGAAGGTGCAGTCCGGCGTGGCGCCGATGACCTGGATGGGCATGGGTGACATGCCCGGCATGGACATGGGCGGCGAGGACGGCGAGCTGATGCCGGGCATGGCCACCCGCGCCGAACTCGACCAGCTGCGCAAGGCGTCCGGCCGGGACGCCGAGGTGCTCTATCTGAAGCTGATGACCGAGCACCACAAGGGCGGCATCCACATGGCCCAGGGCTGTGTGGAGAAGTGCGCGCCCGGCATCGAGCGGAACCTGGCGCAGGGCATGGTCGACGCCCAGGCGTCCGAGATCAAGCTGATGGCCGACATGCTGAAGGCGCGCGGCGCCGGAGCGTAGCTCTCCGTGACGGCCGCGACGGCCCCCGTGACCGCTGCGGTCGCGGGGGCCGCGTCGCGCCGGGACAATTGAGGGTGCTCGGGGACGTACGTACGAAGGCCGTACGCAGGTGGTACGACGACGTTCTACGAAAGGCACGCACCCCATGACCACGGCGAAGGACATCATGCACCCCGGGGCCAAGTGGATCCCGGAACACGAGACGCTCGACCGCGCCGCCCAGATGATGCGCAACGAAAACGTCGGCGCGCTGCCCGTCGCCGACGCGAACGAACGGCTCTGCGGGATCATCACGGACCGCGACATAGTGGTCGGCTGTGTGGCGCTGGGCCACGACCCCGCACAGGTCACCTGTGGGGACATGGCCAAGGGCACCCCTCGCTGGATCAAGACCGACGCGGACGTCGACGAGGTCCTGACGGAGATGGAGGGCCACCAGATCCGGCGGCTGCCCGTCATCGACAACGACAAGCGGCTGGTCGGCATGATCAGTGAGGCCGATCTGGCCAGGCACCTGACGGACGAGCAGCTGAAGGAGTTCTGCGCGAACGTCTACGCCTGATCCCCGTCGCGTGAAACTCTCGTGAATCGAGACCGCCCGGACCACCGCGTCCGGGCGGTCTGCCATACGGGGCGGGGGTATGCTGCCCGGTATGTCGGAGACCAGGCGGGCGCGGAGGGGCGCGGAGCGGCTGCTGCTGCTCGCGGCGCTGCTGCTCGGCCTGGTGACGATGCACACGCTGGGACATGAGCCCCCGGGGCACGGTGCCGCGGCGGCGCAGGCGGCGCCGATGACCGGGATGACGTCCACGACGTCGATGACGACGGCGGTCCACGGCCGCGTCGGTCAGCACACCGGCCCCGACGCCCCGGCCCATCGCTCCGGCGACTCCGGCGGCCCCCTCGCCGTCTGTCTCGCCGTGCTCGGCGCGCTGGTCGTCGTGCTGGGCGGGGCGGCTCTGCGCCGGGCGCGGCGAACCGGGTGGGCCCGGCTGCGTGCGGCCGGAGTGGGGTGGCGCGCGGGGCGCCGTGCGCCTCCCGTGCCGATAACGGTTCTCGACCGGGTGGCGGTACTGCGGATCTAGGAGGAACGGGCAGCAGACGCGTTCCCGTTCCCTCCCTCCTCCCCCGAGAGGTGTCTTCGTCATGTCTCCGCAGTTCAACCGCCGTTCCGTCCTGGGCGCCGGGCTCGGCCTCGCCGGCACCGGCCTGCTCGCCGCCTGTTCCGACACGCCCGCCCCGGCCAAGGGCGGCGCGGGTTACGTCTCCCCCACCGGCACCGAGGTCGGCGCCGCCGAGCGGATGCGGCCCGGCGGCGGCCGGGTCCGCGACGTCCGGCTGACCGCCACGCCCACCACCCTGGACCTCGGCGCGGGCCGGACGGTGCGGTCGTGGGCGTACGGGGACTCCCTGCCCGGCAGGGAGGTGCGGGTCACCGCGGGCGACACCCTGGCCCTCACCCTCGCCAACCATCTGCCGCAGCCGACCTCGCTGCACTGGCACGGTCTCGCGCTGCGCAACGACATGGACGGCGTCCCGGGCCTCACCCAGCCGGAGATCAGGGCGGGCGGCGAGTTCGCCTACCGCTTCAAGGTCCCGCACCCGGGCACGTACTGGTTCCACCCGCACTCGGGCGTCCAGCAGGACCGCGGACTGTACGCGCCGCTGATCGTCGAGGACCCGAAGGAGCCGCTCGCGTACGACGAGGAGTGGGTCGTCGTCCTGGACGACTGGGTCGACGGGGTGGACGGTTCGACGCCCGACGCGGTGCTCGCCGAACTCCGCGCGGGCATGGGCGGCATGGGCCACGACATGGGCTCCATGCCGGGGATGGACCACTCCATGCCCGGCAGCACGGCCCCCTCCGCCGGTCCCTCGCGCATGATGATGGGCGCCGTCAGCGAGCTCCTCGGCGGCGACGCGGGCGATGTGGCCTACCCGCACTACCTGGTCAACGGCCGGGTCCCGGACGCCCCGAGCGAGTTCCGGGCCAGGCCCGGCGACCGGGTCCGGATCCGCTTCGTCAACGCGGGCGGCGACACCGCCTTCCGCGTCGCGCTCGGCGGCCACGAGATGACCGTGACGCACACCGACGGCTTCCCGGTCGTCCACACGCGGACCGACGCGCTGCTGCTGGGCATGGGCGAGCGGTACGACGTGCTGGTCACCGTCAAGGACGGCGTCTTCCCGCTCACCGCGCTCGCCGAGGGCAAGCGGGCGACGGGGCTCGCGGTGCTGCGTACGGGAAAGGGCGCCGCCCCGGCCGCCTCCGTACGGCCCAGGGAGCTGGACGGGCGGGTGACGACGGCCGACAGGCTGAGGCCGGCGCCCGGCTCGGCCCTGGCGGCGCGGAAGCCCGACCGGACGATCACCTCGAAGCTCACCGGCGGGATGATGAAGTACGACTGGGCCTTCGACGGCACGCCGTACGACCCGGCGCGGCGCTTCGGCGTGCGGGCGGGCGAACGGGTCCGGATGGAGTTCACCAACACCACGGACATGTGGCACCCGCTGCACCTGCACGGCCACACCTTCGCCCTGGCGAACGGAGTGCGGAAGGACACGGCGGTGGTGCTCCCGCGGCAGACCCTGGCGATCGAGTTCGACGCCGACAACCCGGGCCTGTGGATGATCCACTGCCACAACGTCTACCACTCGGAGTCCGGGATGATGACCGTCCTGGGATACCGGACCCCGTAAGCGGATTCTCGCGGACGCACGACATAGCGTCGGATTGACGATAAACTGAGCGGGTGCCTCAACTACGCCTCGCTCTGAATCAGATCGACTCCACCGTCGGCGATCTCACCGGGAACGCCGAGGCCGTCGTCCTCTGGACCCGGCACGCCGCCGAACAGGGTGCGCACCTCGTCGCGTTCCCCGAGATGGTCCTCACCGGCTATCCGGTCGAGGACCTGGCGCTGCGCTCCTCGTTCGTCGAAGCCTCCCGGGACGCCCTGCGGGGCCTGGCCCGGCGGCTCGCCGACGAGGGGCTCGGCGAGCTGCCCGTCGTCCTCGGCTACCTGGACCGCTCCGAGCGGGCCGTGTCCCGGCTCGGGCGGCCCGCCGGGTCGCCCGAGAACGCGGCGGCGGTGCTGCACCGCGGCGAGGTGGTGCTCCGGTTCGCCAAGCACCACCTGCCCAACTACGGGGTCTTCGACGAGTACCGCTACTTCGTGCAGGGCGACACCCTGCCCGTCGTCCGCGTGCACGGCGTCGACGTGGCCCTCGCCATCTGCGAGGACCTGTGGCAGGAGGGCGGCCGCGTGCCGGCCACCCGCACCGCCCGCGCCGGGCTGCTGCTCTCGATCAACGCCTCGCCGTACGAGCGGAACAAGGACGACACCCGGCTCGAACTGGTCCGCAAGCGGGCCCAGGAGGCCGGCTGCACCACGGCGTACGTGGCCATGATGGGCGGTCAGGACGAGCTGGTCTTCGACGGCGACTCGATCGTCGTGGACGCGGCGGGCGAGGTGATCGCTCGCGCCCCGCAGTTCACCGAGGGCAGCGTCGTCCTCGACCTGGAGCTGCCGGCCGCCGATCCCGGTGCGCCCGGGCCGGGCAGCGTCATCGACGACGGGCTGCGGGTCGACCGGGTCG
Source organism: Streptomyces sp. NPDC003943 (assembly GCF_053605265.1). Taxonomy (NCBI): domain Bacteria; kingdom Bacillati; phylum Actinomycetota; class Actinomycetes; order Kitasatosporales; family Streptomycetaceae; genus Streptomyces; species Streptomyces sp. NPDC003943. The sequence goes on from NZ_JBSGIW010000002.1 coordinate 21,420, forward strand.
TGCTCTCCGCCGATCCGCTGCCCGCGTACGAGCCGGAGGTCACCGGCGGTTACGCGGACCGGCTCGACGACGACGAGGAGGTCTACTCGGCGCTCGTCGTGGGCCTGCGGGCGTACGTGAACAAGAACGGCTTCTCGTCCGTCCTCATCGGCCTGTCCGGCGGCATCGACTCGGCGCTCGTCGCCGCCATCGCCTGCGACGCGCTCGGCGCGCGGAACGTGTACGGGGTCTCGATGCCGTCCAGGTACTCCTCCGACCACTCGCGCCACGACGCCGCCGAGCTGGCCCGGCGCACCGGCCTCAACTTCCGTACGGTGTCGATCGAGCCGATGTTCGACGCCTACATGGGCGCGACCGCCCTGACCGGGCTCGCCGAGGAGAACCTCCAGTCCCGGCTGCGCGGCACGCTCCTGATGGCGCTCTCCAACGAGGAGGGCCACATCGTCCTCGCCCCCGGCAACAAGTCCGAACTGGCGGTGGGTTACTCGACGCTGTACGGCGACTCCGTCGGCGCGTACGGCCCCATCAAGGACGTCTACAAGACCGACATCTTCCGGCTGGCCCGCTGGCGCAACCGGGCCGCCGAGGAGCGCGGCCAGACCCCGCCGATCCCGGAGAACACGATCACCAAGCCGCCGAGCGCCGAACTGCGCCCGGGCCAGGTCGACACGGACTCGCTGCCGGACTACGACGTCCTGGACCGGCTCCTGGAGCTGTACGTCGACCGGGACCGCGGCAAGGAGGCCATCGTGGCGGCGGGCTTCGACGAGGAGCTGGTCACCCGCACCCTGCGGATGGTCGACATCGCGGAGTACAAGCGGCGCCAGTACCCGCCGGGCACGAAGATCTCCGCGAAGGGCTTCGGCAAGGACCGCCGGCTGCCGATCACCAACCGGTGGCGGGAGACCCGTTCCTGAGGCCTCTCAGAGCTTGACGCGGGCGGCCACCGGGAGGTGGTCGCTGTTCGTCTCCGGCAGCGTCCACGACGACATCGGCTCGACCCCGCGCACCAGGATCTGGTCGATCCGGGCCATCGGGAACGCGGCCGGCCAGCTGAAGCCGAAGCCGTCGCCGGCCGCGCCCTGGGTGGAGCGGAGCTGGGCCGTGACGCCGTTCAGGGCGCGGTCGTTCATGGTGCCGTTGAGGTCGCCGAGCAGGACGATCCGCCGGTGCGGGTCGCGCGAGATGGCCTCGCCGAGGGCGCCCGCGCTGGCGTCGCGCTGGTTGGCGGTGAAGCCGGCGTTCATCTTGACCCGTACCGAGGGCAGATGGGCGACGTAGACGGCGACCTCGCCCGCCGGGGCGGCGACGGTGGCGCGCATCGCGCGGGTCCAGCCGAGCCGGATGTCGACCGGCTGGGCGCCGCGCAGCGGGTACTTGCTCCACAGGCCGACGGTGCCCTGGACGGAGTGGTACTTGTACGTGCCGGCCAGGCCGCGCTCGTACACCGGGACCATGTCGCCCTTGAGCTCCTCCAGGGCCACCACGTCCGCACCGGAGGCGGCCATCTGACGGGCCGTGCCCTCGGGGTCCGGGTTGTCGGCGTTCACGTTGTGCGACACGACGGTGAGGTCGCCGCCGGCCTGCGCCTTGTCGACGACCAGGCCGCCGAAGAGGTTGAGCCAGACCACGGCCGGGAGCACCAGCGCGATCAGCGCGGTCGCGGAACGGCGCAGCAGGGCCAGGACCAGGAGCAGCGGCACGCAGAGGCCGAACCAGGGCAGGAAGGTCTCGCCGAGGCTGCCGAGGTTGCCGATCCGGTTGGGCACGTCGGAGTGAAAGCCCATCAGGAGCGTGAGCAGCACGGCGCACAGGGCGAGGAGGATGCCGCGCCGCCAGATCCCGCGGTCGCCGCGGAGTCTGGCGAGTCTGCCGCCGAGGCCGGGCCGGGAGCCGGGGCGGACCGCGGAACCCTGCTCGTCCGGCGTTCCGCCGTGCTCGGTCCCCGTCATGTCCACCCGCGTCATCACTGTCGTCCTCACTGCCTTGCCGTGCGACCCGGTTTCCGACACTAGGCGATTCCGGGTCGGTCGTACGCATCGAGGGACGACACACGCCCGTGGCGGGTTCCTGCAGGTGGCGCGGGGCGGACGGCTGTGACAGAACGCGCACATTCGTACGAGACGGCCGAGACGGGGGCAAGAGGCCCCCTTGGCGTCACGCGGCGGGGCGCAGGCCCTCCAGGACGGCGTCGACGATCTGTTCGGCGAGGCCCGGCTCCAGGGCGGCGCCGGGCCGGATGACCGTGCGGGTCAGCAGGGGGCCGATGAACAGGTCGTTGACGAGCTCCACGTCGAGGTCGGTGCGGAGCTCGCCGCGCGCCATGCCGCTCCGGACGGCGTCCGCGATCATCTGGCGGCGCGGCTCGATGACGGTCTGCTGGTAGGCGTCCCACAGCTTGGGATACATCTGCATCTGCGAGAACACGTTGTACAGCAGCGCCGAGCTCCGCTTGACCAGGCCGCGCCGCCGCATCGCCTCCAGCATGGTGACGAGGTCCTCCCGGACCGAGGTGCCGGGCAGCACCGGGTCCGGGGGCTCGACGGACCGGATGAGGTCGATGAGGAGCTCCTCCTTGCCGGTCCAGCGGCGGTAGATGGTCGCCTTGCCGACACCGGCGGTGCGGGCGATCTTCTCGATGGACAGGTCGGTGAGCGGGACCCCGCTCTCCAGGAGTCCGATCACCGCGTCCAGGATCGCCTGGTCCGCCGCCTCGCTGCGGGGCCGCCCGCGCCGTGCGGTGCCTCCGCACGGCGACTGGGTCTGGGCCTCGGCCTGGGACACGTCCGTTCCGCCTCTCCTGTTGCGCCTCTGCCGGTTACCTCGGTACTGATTCTCCCGCCTCCGCGCGGCTGCCCGGAACGACCGCCTCCGCGTCCGGGGCGGCCGGCGGGCGGCCCGGGAGGAAGACGGCGACGACGATCGCGCCGAGGACGGCGACGGAGGCGGAGCCGATGGCGGTGATGTGCATGGCGTCGAGGAAGGCGTCGTACGCGGGGGCGACGAGGCCGCGGCCGGCCGGGCCGAGATTCTCGGCGACGGCGAGGGTGGCCTCGATGGACTCGCCGGCCGCGTCGCGGACGCCCGCCGGGAGCGCGCCGAGGTGCTTCTCGATCTCGCCGCGGTACGTGGTGGACAGGACGGAGCCGAGGACGGCCACGCCGAGCGCGCCGCCGACCTGCCGGAAGGTGTTGTTGATGGCGGAACCGGAGCCGGCCTTCTCCCGGGGCAGCGTCTGCATCACGGCGACGGTGACCGGGGTCATGATGTGCGCCATGCCCGCGCCCTGGAGGAAGAAGACGACCTCCAGGACCCAGATCGGGCTGTCGGCCCCGAAGAAGGCGAAGGAGCCCAGGCCGACGGCGACGGCGAGCATGCCCGCGGTGCACACCGCCTTCGCGCCGAACCGCTCGACGACGAGCCGGGCCCGGGGCGCGAACACCATCTGGGCGACGGCGAGCGGCAGGATCAGCAGGCCGGACTGCAGGGCGCTGTAGCCGCGGACGCTCTGCAGGTAGAACGCGGAGAAGAAGGTCACGCCCATGAGGGCGAAGAAGGTCAGCGCGATGGCGGCGACGGCGGCCGAGAAGGCGGGCTTGCGGAAGTACGAGATGTCGAGCGCCGGGTGCTTGCTGCGCTTCTCGTACGCGACGAAGAGGGCCAGGACGGCGAGGCCGGCGAGCGCCGGGGCGAGCACACTGACGTCGGTGAAGCTGGCCAGCTCGCCGCCGCGGATGATGCCGTACACGAGCAGGACGAGGCCGAGGACCGAGAGCAGCACACCAGGGAGGTCGATGCGGCCCGGCTTGGGGTCCTTGGAGTCGGGGACCAGCCACACCATGAGGGCGAGGGCGAGCAGCCCGATCGGCACGTTGACCAGGAAGATCGAGCCCCACCAGAAGTGCTCCAGGAGCAGGCCGCCGGTGATCGGGCCGATGGCGATGGCGAGGCCGACGCCGCCGGCCCATATGCCGATGGCCTTGGGCTGCTCCTCGCGCTCGAAGACGTTCATGAGCACGGCGAGCGTGGCCGGCATGACGAACGCGGCGCCGAAGCCCATCACGGCGCGGTAGGCGATGAGCTCGCCCGGCGAGCCGGAGTGGGCGGCGAGCGCGGAGCCGATACCGAAGACGACGATGCCGAAGAGCAGGATCTTCTTGCGGCCGAGCCGGTCGCCGAGCAGGCCGGAGGTGAAGAGCAGGCCGGCGAAGACGAGCGTGTAGGAGTTGATGGCCCACTCCAGCTCGCTCTGGGTGGCGCCGATGCCGGTGGGGGCGGGGCTGGCGATGGTCTTGACGGCGACGTTCAGGATCGAGTTGTCGAGGACGACGATCAGCAGGCTGAGCATGAGCACGCCGAGGATCGCCCAGCGACGGCGGTGCACGGCCTCCGGGACACGGGGCGCGCCCGGGCCGTCCGGGGCGGCGGAAACAGGTGACGGCTGAGACATGTTCCCCACCCTAGCCCTATTACGATACGAGACCGTCTCGTATCGGAAAGGGTTACGGACTCTTTACGTTGCGGGGGTGTGAACAGCGCCACTCGCCCGCTCCCGCGCCCGACTTCCCCGTCAGCCCGGCGGAGTGCCACCATGGATGTGGTCCGGGGACGCCACAGGGCGCCTCGAGATGACACAGAGGAGCCGTTCACCATGACGCTTCAGGCTGCCCAGAAACCGCCCGCCGACAGCAGCAAGGCGCTGTACGGGGGGAAGGGCACCCGCCGCATCACCGTCCACGACATCGCCGCCGCCAAGGTCCGCGGCGAGAAGTGGCCCATGCTCACCGCCTACGACGCGATGACCGCCTCCGTCTTCGACGAGGCCGGCATCCCGGTGATCCTCGTCGGCGACTCCATGGGCAACTGTCACCTCGGCTACGACACCACCGTGCCCGTCACGATGGACGAGATGACGCTGCTCTCCGCCGCCGTCGTACGGGGCACCAGGCGCGCCCTCGTCGTCGGCGACCTGCCCTTCGGCTCGTACCAGGAGGGGCCCGTCCAGGCCCTGCGCAACGCCACCCGGCTGGTCAAGGACGCCGGCGTCGGCGCGATCAAGCTGGAGGGCGGCGAGCGCTCGCTGCCGCAGACCGAACTGCTCGTCCAGGCCGGCATCCCGGTCATGTCCCACCTCGGCCTGACCCCGCAGTCCGTCAACACCATGGGCTACCGGGTGCAGGGCCGCAGCGACGAGGCCGCGCACAAGCTGCTGCGCGACGCCAAGGCGGCCCAGGACGCGGGCGCCTTCGCCGTCGTCCTGGAGCTGGTCCCGGCCGAACTGGCCGCCGAGGTGACCCGCTCCCTGCACATCCCCACCATCGGCATCGGCGCCGGCGCCGGCACGGACGCCCAGGTCCTCGTCTGGACCGACATGGCCGGTCTGACCGGCGGCAAGGTGCCGCGCTTCACCAAGCAGTACGCCAACCTGCGCGAGACCCTGGGCGACGCCGCCCGGGCCTTCGCGGAGGACGTCAGCGGCGGGGCGTTCCCCGCCGAGGAGCACACCTTCCACTAACCACCACCGGCACCACCGAGCAGCCCGCCGACCTTCCCCCGTCGGCGGGCTGTCGCCGTCCGCAGGCACCGCTGTCGGTGACCGCCGGCGGCTGTCGGTGGCTGTAGGCGGCCCTGTCGGTCGGCTGTCGGTGCGCTGTCGGTGGGCGCCTGTTCCATGGTGGACATGACGCGATCACACACCAACGCCGTCGAGGTACGGGGCCTCGTGAAGCACTTCGGCGACACCAAGGCCCTCGACGGGGTCGACCTGGACGTCCGCGAGGGCACGGTGCTCGGGGTCCTCGGCCCCAACGGCGCCGGCAAGACCACCCTCGTCCGCTGCCTGTCCACCCTGATCGTCCCGGACGCCGGGACCGCCACCGTGGCCGGCTACGACGTGGTGCGCCAGCCCCGCCAGCTGCGCCGCACCATCGGCCTCACCGGCCAGTACGCCTCGGTCGACGAGAAGCTGTCCGGCTGGGAGAACCTCTACATGATCGGGCGACTGCTCGACCTCTCCCGCAAGGACGCCCGCGCCCGCGCCGACGAGCTGCTCGAACGCTTCTCGCTCACCGAGGCCGCCAAGCGCCCGGCCATGAACTACTCCGGCGGCATGCGGCGCCGGCTCGACCTGGCCGCCTCCATGATCGGCCGGCCCGCCGTGCTCTACCTGGACGAGCCCACCACCGGTCTCGACCCGCGCACCCGCAACGAGGTGTGGGACGAGGTCCAGCGGATGGTCGCCGAGGGCGCGACCGTACTGCTCACCACCCAGTACATGGAGGAGGCGGAGCAGCTCGCGAGCGAGCTGACCGTCATCGACCGCGGCCGGGTCATCGCCCGGGGCGGTGTCGACGAGCTCAAGGCGAAGGTCGGCGGCCGCACCCTCCAGGTCCGCCCGGCCGACCCGGCCGACCTGACCGCGATGGCCGCGGCGCTGCGCGAGTCGGGGCTCGACGGGGTGGCCGGCGCGACCGTCGTGCCCGACGAGGGCCTGCTGTACGTGCCGATCCTCAGCGACAGCCAGCTGACCGCGGTCGTGGGCCTGTTCGGCGCCCGCGGCTTCGGCATCGCCCACATCGGCACCCATCTGCCCAGCCTGGACGAGGTGTTCCTCGCCATCACCGGCCAGAAGACGACTGCTTCCGACCCGATCCACGAGGAGGTCGCCGCATGAGCACGACCACGGCCACCCGTACGTCCGCCCCCGCGCCGGCCCCGGTGAAGCGGCCCGCCACCACCGACGGCCGGATCGGTCTGCGGGCCAACCTCCGCCACATCGGTGCCCTCGTCCGGCGCAACGCGCTGCAGATCAAGCAGGACCCGGAGTCGATGTTCGACGCGGTCCTGATGCCGATCATCTTCATCCTGCTGTTCGTGTACGTCTTCGGCGGCGCGATCGCCGGCAAGGGCAACAACGACGCGTACGTGAACTACGTCGTTCCCGGCCTGATGGCGATGATGGGCATGAACATCGCGATGGCCGTCGGCACCGGCATCAACGACGACTTCAAGAAGGGCGTCATGGACCGGTTCCGGACCATGCCGATCGCCCGCTCCTCGGTCCTCATCGCGAAGATCGTCGTCGAGGTCGGCCGCATGCTGGTCGCCACCGCGATCCTGCTCGGCATGGGCTTCCTGCTCGGCCTGGAGATCAAGACCTCGGTCCTCGACCTCTTCGCGGCCGTCGGCCTGTCGATGGTCTTCGGCGCCTCGCTGATGTGGATCTTCATCCTGCTGGGACTCACCATGAAGACGGCCCAGGCCGTCCAGGGAGTGGCCATGCTCGTCCTGATGCCGCTGCAGTTCGGATCCTCGATCTTCGCACCGCCGACGACGATGCCCGGCTGGCTGCAGTCCTTCACCGACTACAACCCGCTGTCCAATCTCGCCGACGCCGCTCGCGGCCTGATCAACGGCGGCCCGATCGCCCACTCGGTGTGGATGACGCTCGGCTGGGCGGTGGCCATCACCGTGGTCACGGCGCCGCTCGCGGTCGCCAAGTTCCGCAAGAAGACCTGACCCGCCGACGCGGGGGAAAGACTCGGCGCGCCTCAGATCGCGTCGGCGCGTTCGAGCAGGGCGGCGGCCTCCTCCAGGGAGAGGCCGTCGCCCTCGGCGTACGCGGCCTCGAAGACGGCGTCGTCGCCGAGCACGGCCCGGGTCAGCCCGGTCGCCCGCGCCCGGTTCTCCCGCTCCATCGGCGGCGGCAGATGACCGGGCGGGAGCAGCCCCTCGTACGCGCCGAGCAGTACGGCCGCGGTCCGGGCCAGCTTCGGGTCGCCGGGCCCGGCGAGCGCCCAGGCGGCGGTGACCAGGTGGATCGCCGGCATCTGCGGGGCGACCATCATCGACAGCGCCCCGAGGGAGCGCATGTACGCGCGCCGGGACAGCTCGAAGGCCGAGGCGTACCGCCCGTCCAGGTTGTCGATCCAGCCCAGGCTGCCGAGGGTGAAGCCCTCGAAGATGGAGTAGGTCTCGGAGCGGAACTCGTCGAGCAGCCGCAGCAGATGGACGCGGGCCTCGTCCGTACGGCCGGTGCGGCCGAGCAGCAGCGCCAGGAAGATCCGGGCCGCGAGCATCGGCTCGTGGCCGCGCCCGTGCCCGCCCTCCACGACCTCCCGCAGGATGCGCTCCGCCTCCTCGCGCCGGCCGGTCTCGATGAGCATGTCGGCGTAGCGGGCGCGCAGCAGCGCCATCTGCGACTGGGCGCCGATCCGCTGCGCGTAGCCGATGGCGGCCTCGAAGTCCTCGGCGGCGCCCTCGAACTCCAGCCGTCGCTCGCGTGCCTCGGCCCGCGAGGACAGCGCCTCGGCCGCGCCCCAGGCGTCGCCGAGGCGGACGAAGATCTCCAGGCTCTCCTCGGCGTCCGCGGCGGCCTGCTGGGCCAGGTCGGAGCGGTTGGCCAGCATGTTGGCGCGCAGCTGGAGGGCGTTGCCGAGCTCCCAGTCGTAGCCGTAGCGGCGGCAGGCCGCCACATGGGCCTCCAGGGCCTCGCCCATCCGGCCGGGTTCGCCGATGAGGAGGACGGCGAAGACGGTGAAGGAGCCGGGCAGCCGGCAGGTCTGCGGCAGCCCCGGCGCGTACACCTCGGTGATCCGCCGCAGCCGCGCCACACCCTGCGGACTCGTCCACCGCCCGGTCTCGTGGTCCATGTTGAGCAGTTCGATCATCCGCACCCCGCGCCTGGCCTCCCACAGCTGCTCCTCGCTGAGCGGCGGCGGGGCGGCCGTGATCGACTCGTACAGCGGTACGACGGGAGCCGCCGACGGCCCGAACGGGTCGGGCCCGAGCGCCGACACCGCCTCGGCCCACTGCAGCGCGTCGGTGCGCAGGTCCCGCATGTTCCAGTACCAGAGCAGCGCGTGCACGAGGACGAGCCCCTCGTGCTCGTCCCGCAGCCGTACGGCGGTCCGCAGCGCGGTCCGCAGGTTGCCGTACTCCAGCCCGAACCGGTTCACGGCGGCCACCTGCCGCCCGCCGCGCAGCTCGGGATCGGTCAGCCGCGCCAGCTCCCGGTAGTGGGTGAGGTGCCGCCGCTCGGCGGCCGCCCGGTCGCCCGCCTCGTCGAGGCGTTCGGAGGCGTACTCGGCGACGGTCTCCAGCAGCCGGTAGCGCATGCCGGCGCCGCCGTCGCCCGGCGAGGCGGCCGCCTGGGTGGCGACGACGAGCGACTTGTCGACGAGCGAACCGAGCAGGTCGAGCACGTCACCGGGAGCGGGCGTGCGCGGGCCCCGCGGGCCCGGCGCGGACGGTGGTTCGCCGCAGACCGCCTCCGCCGCCTCCAGGTCGCAGCCGCCGGTGAAGACCGCCAGGCGGCGCAGGACCGCTCGTTCGGGCTCGTCCAGCAGGTCCCAGGACCAGTCGACGACCGCGCGGAGGGTCTGCTGGCGCGGCAGCACCGTCCGCGCGCCCGAGGTGAGGAGGCGGAAGCGGTCGTCGAGGCGGTCGGCGATCTGGCGCGGCGTGAGCATCCGCAGCCGGGCGGCCGCGAGTTCGATCGCCAGCGGGAGGCCGTCGAGACGGCGGACGATCTCCGCGGCCGCCTCCGGGTCGTCGGCGACCAGGAAGCCGGGGCGCACGGCGGCGCCGCGTTCCGCGAACAGCCGGACCGCCGTCTCCTCCGGCAGCGGGCCGACGGGGTGCAGGACCTCGCCGGGGACGCCGAGGGGTTCGCGGCTGGTCGCGAGGACGGTGACGCCGGGGCAGCGGGCGAGGAGGACCTCGGCCAGCTCGGCGGCGGCGCCCACGACGTGCTCGCAGTTGTCGAGGAGGAGCAGCAGCCGGCGGCCCGCGCAGTGCTCGACGAGGCGGCCGGTGCGGTCCTGGTCCTCGCCGAAGCGGAGTTCGTCGGCGCCGGCGCCGCGCAGTACGGTCTCGCGGGCGCCGAGGGCGGTGAGGACGGCCTCGGTGACGGCCTCCGGGTCGGTGACCGGGGCCAGTTCGACGAGCCAGACGCCGTCGGGCCACAGCTCACGTCCGGCGGCGCGTTGGGCGGCGCGCTCCGCGGCCTCCTGCGAGAGGCGGGTCTTCCCGGCGCCGCCGGGGCCGAGGAGGGTGACCAGGCGATGGGTGCGCAGGCCGTCCTGGAGCGCGGAGATGTCGTCCTCGCGGCCGACGAAGCTGGTGAGCCGGGCGCGCAGATTGCCGGCCGCGGGCCCGCCGCCGCGACGGGCGGGCGTGGCCGTCGGCGTGGCCAGCAACCCGGCGTGCAGGTCCCGCAGTTCGGGCGCCGGGTCGGCGCCGAGCCGCTCGGCGAGCCCGCGCCGCACCTCCTCGTACGCGGCCAGCGCCTCGGACGGCCGCCCCGTGTCGCGCAGCGCCCGGATCCGCAGGGCCTGCAGCGGCTCGTCCAGCGGGTGGGCGGCGCACAGCGCGTCCAGTTCGGGCAGCACCGCGGCGGCCTCGCCCAGCGCGAGCGCGGCCGCGAGCCTGCCCCGGCGGGCGTCGAGCCGGCGGGCCTCCCAGCGGGCGGCCTCGGCCTCCCGGTCGGGCAGGTCGGCGAGGGCCGGGCCCTTCCACAGCGCGAGCGCCTCGTCGAGGAGTCCGGCCGCGCGCGCCGGCCGGCCCGCGTCGAGTTCCCGTGCGCCCTCGGCGGCGAGCCGTACGAAGCGGTGCGCGTCGACGTCGTCGGGCTCGGCGGCGAGCCGGTAGCCGCCGTCCGCGGAGAGCACCCGGTCGTGGCCGAGGGCCCGGCGCAGCCGCCCCACCAGGGCCTGGAGCGCGGCCACGGCGTCGGCCGGCGGTTCGGCGCCCCACACCTCGTCGACGAGCACGCCCACCGGCACCGCCCGTCCGGCGCGCAGCGCGAGCACGGTGAGCAGCGCGCGCACCCGCGGGCCGCCGGGAGCGACGGCGGTGCCTTCTGACGTGTGGGCCCGCGTCGGGCCGAGGACGGAGTAGCGCACGGGCCCATTCTCCGTGAGGAATCGTCAGCCGCCGCCGGGACCCGCGTCAGGAACCCGCGCGCCCGCCCGGTACGTTTCCCGCACACAACAGACCGTCACCGCGGACCGTCACCACGGACCCTCATCCCGGGAGCAGGCATGTCCACGACCACCCATCGCCACGACGAGCGGCGGATCAGCCCCGTCTTCCTGGCGATCCTCGCGGTCATGGCCGTCACCGGCTGGGCCGTGTGGACCGGCTTCGCCACCTCCACGGGGCTCGCGGTCTTCCTCTTCGTGACCTCGGCGTGGGTCGTCTCGCTCTGTCTGCACGAGTACGCGCACGCCCGCACCGCCCTGCACGGCGGCGACATCACCGTGGGCGCCCGCGGCTATCTGACGCTCAACCCGCTCGCGTACACCCACGCCGTGCTGAGCATCGTCCTGCCGGTGCTCTTCGTGATGCTCGGCGGCATCGGCCTGCCCGGCGGCGCCGTCTTCATCGACCGCAGCCGGGTGCACGGCCGCTGGAAGCACAGCCTCATCTCGGCCGCGGGCCCGCTGGCGAACGTCCTGTTCGCCGTCGTCTGCACGGCCCCGTTCTGGCTGCACGCCCTCGACGGGGTGCCGCGCGCCTTCCAGTACGCGCTCGCGTTCCTGGCGTTCCTCCAGGTCACGGCGGCGCTCCTGAACCTGCTCCCGGTGCCGGGCCTGGACGGCTACGGCGTGGTCGAGCCCTGGCTGTCGTACAACTTCAAGCGGCAGATCGAGCCGTACGCGCCCTACGGCTTCTTCGTCGTGATCGCGCTGCTGTTCATCCCGGCGCTCAACAACGCGTTCTTCGACGGGATCGACGCGCTGCTGCAGGCGCTGGGCGTGCCGGAGCTGTCCCGCTACTGCGGCTCGACGCTCTACCGCTTCTGGGAGTCGGCCCCGGACTTCTGCGAGGTCTAGCCCTGGTGCTGGGTGCGGCCGCGCTTGATGTAGTACCAGGCCATGTTGGAGGAGAGGCCGGCCAGCAGCACCCAGACGATGCCGAGGAAGCTGCCCTGGGCGAAGGAGACGACCGCCGCGGCGACGGCGAGCGCGCAGACGACCAGGGCGTAGAGGGCGAGGCGGGGCATGGGGGTCGGCTCCTGTCCGGTTACGGGCGATGTGCCCGTCCAGTGTCCCCCATGCCCGTCCGGCGCCCGGGACCGGCTCGGCGCTCGGCTCAGACGTCGGTGACGCGCAGGCCCGCGTGGGCCTTGTAGCGGCGGTTCACCGAGATCAGGTTGGCGACGAGCGACTCGACCTGGTGGGCGTTGCGCAGCCGGCCGGCGAAGACGCCGCGCATGCCGGGGATGCGGCCGGCCAGGGCCTGGACGATCTCCACGTCGGCCCGCGCCTCGCCGAGGACCATCACGTCGGTGTCGATCTCGGCGATCGAGGCGTCCTGCAGGAGGACCGCCGACAGGTGGTGGAAGGCGGCGGTGACCCGCGACCCGGGCAGCAGCGCGGCGGCCTGCTCGGCGGCCGAGCCCTCCTCCGGCTTGAGCGCGTAGGCGCCCTTCTTGTCGAAGCCGAGCGGGTTCACGCAGTCGACGACGAGCTTGCCGGCCAGTTCCTCGCGCAGCGACTCCAGGGTCTTGGCGTGGCCGTCCCAGGGCACGGCGACGATCACGACGTCGCTGCGCCGGGCGCACTCGGCGTTGTCGGCGCCCTCGACGCCGAGGCCGAGCTCGGCGGCCGCGGCCTGGGCGCGGTCGGCGGCGCGGGAGCCGATGATCACCTGCTGGCCGGCCTTGGCGAGCCGGTAGGCGAGGCCGCGGCCCTGGTCGCCGGTGCCGCCGAGGACGCCGACGACGAGCCCGGAGACGTCGGGGAGGTCCCACGGGTCCTTGGGTGCCGGGCTGGAAGTGGTGGAGGAAGTCATGGCCTCGACATTACTGGCCGGTCGGGCCGGCGGAACCCGTCCGGGTGAGTCCGCGCCGAACCGCTCGCGGGGCCGTGCGGGGCGGGGCACGATCCGGGGCCATGGACGCCGTACGTGTCGCGCTGCTGCGCGAAGTGCTCGCCGGTACGGAGTGGCCGGCGGCCGCCCGCCGCTTCGCCGGTTCGCTCCGCTCCTCGGTCGTGTCGCACGGCGGTGGGCTGCTCCTGGTCGGCACGGCGGAGTACGAGCCGTGGCACCTGGCCGCGCACCTGGTGGACGAGTCCGCCTGGTCCGGCCGCCCGGAGCTCGCGCCCACCCTCGTACGGCACCGTGCGCGGCCCGGCGACCCGCCGCACCTGGCGGTCGGGCTCGGCCGGATCGAGTCGGCGGGGCGCGGGGCGACGCTGCTGATGGTGGCGCCGTCGCGGCCGGAGGCGGGGCTGCTGGAGCGGGTCCACGACGCCCGCCGGGCGGGGGCGACGGTGCTGTCCCTGGACGGCGGCGCCCCGGAGCTGGGCGGTCTGGCGCACGAGACGCTGACGGTGGCGGCGGACGCGGGGGTCGACCTGGACACGGTGCAGCACCTGGTCAGCGCGGCGGCCGGCGAGAACTGCCTGCCGCCCGCACCCCGGGGCCGGCTGCGCTTCCGCGACCGGCTGTCCCGGCTCGCGGACCGGCTGACGGCGCCCCCGCCGCCCCGCTGGTGACCCCGGCCCCCGGCGCTCGGTCCGGGGGTTAATTCGGTTGCCCGCGGGCGGGCGGGCTCCCGACCATGGCCTGTCGTGACCCTGGTGAAACGTCTCCTGCCCGATCTGGCCCCCTGGCGCTCCTCCCGCGACTTCCGGCTGCTCTGGGTCCAGGGGACCGTCACCGTCTTCGCGAGCTTCATGGCGCTGGTCGCGCTGCCGCTGCAGATCGCGGACCTGACCGGCTCGCCGCTCGCCGTCGGCGCGATGGGCGCGGTGGAGCTCGTCCCGCTGGTGGTGTTCGGGCTGTACGGCGGGGCGCTCGCCGACGCCGTCGACCGGCGCAGGGTGATCGTGGCGACGGAGGCCGGGCTCGGCCTGCTCGCCCTGCTGCTCCTGCTGAACGCCCTGCTGCCGGACCCCATGCTCTGGCCGCTGTACGTGGTCGCCGCCGGCGTCTCCGCCCTGTCCGGGCTGCAGCGGCCGGCGCTCGACTCGCTGCTCTCCCGGATCGTGCCGCACGAGCAGCAGACGGCGGCCGCCGCCCTGAACGGGCTGCGCTGGCAGATCGGCTCCATCGCGGGCCCGGCGCTCGCGGGCCTGGTCGTGGCCTGCGCGGGGCACGCCGCCGCGTACGGGGTGACCGTGGTCGGCTACGTGGTGTCCGTGCTGCTGTGCCGGGGGCTCTCGCCCGCGCCGGCCGCGCACGACGCCGACAGGCCCTCGCTGCGCGGGATCGCGGAGGGCGCGCGGTACGCGTGGTCGCGGCCGGTGCTGCTCGGCACGTACGCGATCGACCTGGCCGCGATGTTCTTCGCGTTCCCGAACACGATCTTCCCGTTCCTCGCGGCCGAGCTGGACGCGGAGTGGTCGCTGGGCCTGATGTACGCGGCCGGTTCGGTCGGCTCGCTCGTCCTCGGCCTGACCAGCGGCTGGACCTCGAAGCTGCGGCGGCACGGGCTGCTGGTGGTGGCCGGGGCGACGGTGTGGGGCGCGGCGATCGCGGCGGCCGGCTGGTTCGGGAACGTGTGGCTGGTGCTGCTGTGCCTCGCCGTCGCGGGCGCGGGCGACATGCTGAGCGGACTGGGACGCTCCACCATCTGGAACCAGACCATCCCGGAGGAGCTGCGCGGCCGGCTCGCGGGCATCGAGCTCATCTCGTACGGCGTGGGCCCGCAGCTCGGCCAGGTCCGGGCGGGCACGCTGGCCGGCTGGACCGGCACCCGTCCGGCGATCTGGTCGGGCGGTCTCGCCTGCGTGGCCTCGGTGGGACTGCTGTGCCTGGCGCTGCCGAAGCTGCTCGCGTACGACGCCGCGACGGACGAGGACGCGCTGGCGCGCAGGGCACAGCAGGAGGCGGTCACCGCGGCCTAGCGGGTCCGCCGACCGTCCTCGGGGTCATGGTGAGGGCGAGGGCGAGGCTGATGGTGGTGATGGCTGAGGGAGGCCACCGCCAGGGTGGTCAGGACCGCCGCGCCCGCCGTCTCGACGTAGAGGGTCGGGCGGACCAGCTCCGCGCCGATCGACTCCTCGAAGCCGAACAGGCCCGTGGTGAGACTCAGGAACAGCGCGCCGAGGGTGCCGGCCGTGAACAGCGCGGTGACGGCGGCGACGGGCCCGAGCCAGCGTTCGGGCGTGACGAGCAGCGCCACGGCGAGCAGGATGCCGACGATGCCGTTGAGCAGGAAGAGCGGGCCGATGGTGGCGAGGTTCTGGTAGCCCTCGGCCCACAGCCGCAGGTGGATCGCGGCCATGGCCGCCGTCAGGCCCGCTCCGGCCAGGCGCAGGACGAGCCGCGCGGCCGCTCCGTTCGTGGTCATGACGGGCTCAGTAGCCGGTGCCCGGGGACTGGTTGTCGTTCGAGGGGCTCGACGGGTTGTTCGCGGCCGGGGCTCCGCCGACCGTGATGTCGGTCTTCATGCCGAGGTCCTTGTGTCCGTCGACCGGGCAGTAGACCTCGTACTTGCCGGACTTCAGCGTCACGGTGAGAGTGGTGGACTCGCCGGGCGAGACGTTCTGGCTGCGGTGCTCGTCGCTCTCGCCGCCGCTGCCCTCGACCACCAGGGCGTGCTCGACCTTGCCCGTGTTCTTCGCGGTGAAGGTGTAGCTGCCGGGCTGGAACTTCTCCGTCGAGAGCTTGATGTGGAAGTCGGACAGCTCCGCCGTGACCTGGGTCGCCGAGGTGCCGGACTTCGGCGGGGGCGGCGGGGTGGTGCTGCCGCCCCCGTTGCCGTTGTCGCTGCCGCCGCAGGCGGCGAGCAGGGCGGTCAGTCCGCCGGCGGCCACGCCGAGCACCAGGCGCTTGCTGGTTCGTACGGTTGCCATGAGTCTGTCCTCCAGATCGTCCCCGAAAGGGGATACGGAGCTGCCGGGGCGAGGGATTGCGTCACGGGGGATCGCGTCGCGCGGGTCGCGTCCCGGGATCGCGCCCGGGGGCTTCGGGGGCGTCGCGGGCGGACAATGAGTGCCAGGGGGCAGAGCGCAATCCCTTCCGGGCGGCGGAACGTATTCCTGGCATGTGGCGCATGGCCCTTTCTCTCGGGCGGGTACCCGACGAGGCACTGCTCACCGGTCTGACGACGGGCGACCCCGAACTCGCGGTCGCCTTCGTGCGCCGTTTCCAGCGCACGGTCTTCGGTGTGGCCGTGGCCGTCGTCGGCGACCCCCAGCTCGCCGAGGACGTCGCCCAGCAGACCTTCGAACGGGCCTGGCGGCACGCGCAGGTCTACGACCCGCGGCGCGGTTCCGTACGGGCCTGGCTGACGACGATCGCGCACAACCTGGCGATCGACGCGGTACGGGCCCGGCGCGCGAGCCCGGTGGCCCCGGAGGACCTGGAGACGCTGCTCGGCGCCATGACCGAGACGCCCGAGCGGCGGGCGCTCGCCGACGACAGCGCGGAGCGGGTCCGGCGGGCGGTGGCGGAGCTGCCCCGGGAGCAGGCGCGGGCGCTGGTGATGGCCGGGATCTACGGGATGACGGCGCGCGAGATCGCGGAGGCCGAGGGCGTGCCGCTGGGCACGGCGAAGACCCGGATCCGGACCGGGACGATCAAGGTGCGGGCGCTGCTCGAACCGGCGGAGGGGAGGTGACGGCGGTGGGCGGCATGAACGGCATGAACGGCGGCAGCGGCATGTACGGCGGCGACGGCATGAGCGGCATGGAGTGCGAGCGGCTGCGGGAGCTGGCCGCCGAGCTGGCGCTCGGGGTCCTGCCGGCCCGCGAGCGGGCCGAGGCCGTCGCGCATCTGGACCGCTGTCCCGAGTGCCGTGAGCACGTCGAGCGGCTGACGGCCGTCGGCGACGGGCTGCTCGCGCTGCTGCCGGGCGCCGAGCCACCGGTCGGTTTCGAGTCCCGGGTGGTGCGGGCGCTGGGCGCGGCGCCCGTACGGAAGCCCCGCCGGCACCGGCTGCGGCTCGCGGCGGCCGGCGCGGCCGCGGCGGTGGCCTGCGGGTTCGGCGGGTGGGCGGTCGGCTCGGCGGTCGTCGAGGGCGCGCCGGCGCCGGTGTCGCAGCGGACGGGGCTCGTGGAGGCGGCGCTGGTGTCCGGGACGGCGGCCGGCGGCCACGAGGTCGGCCGGATCTGGGCACACCCGGGCGGCGGCGGCTGGGTGTACATGTCCGTCGACCTGGACGGGGCGGGCGCCGGGCCGGTCCGCTGTGTGCTCGTCCACTCCGACGGGTCGACGGTCCCGGTGGGCTCGTTCCCGCTCAGGAACGGCTACGGGTACTGGGGCGCGCCGGCCGGCGCCGATCCGGCGACGGTGACCGGCGCGAGGCTGCTCGGCCCGGACGGGAACGTCCTGGCGACGGCGCGCTTCCCCGGCGCCTAGCGCGCCGGGGCGTGCCTGGCGGACCCGGCCGTGAACCGCCGGTCAGGTCCTACTCGGCGGACTCGTCCTTGCCGGCCCGGTCGTGCCACTTCGGGTCGGTGTCCCACTCCAGGTTCCGGTCCTGCGCCGTCTGCATGGCGTGGGCGGCCTCCTCACGGCTGGCGTAGGGGCCGAAACGGTCCTTCGCCGGACACTCGGGGCCCTCCTCTACCTTCTTGTGCTCCAGGCAGTAGAACCACTCGCCCGGCTTGCCGACCGTGCGCTTCTTGAACAGGGCCATCCTCGGCTCCTTCCTCCGTCATCATGCTGCCCCAGACGCGGTCGTTAGACTCGCTGACATGTCTGGCCAGTCGCTTCTCGTACCGGGGGAGCTGTCCCCCCACCGTTCCGTTCCGGGGTCCATCCGCCGCCCCGAGTACGTCGGCAAGCCCGCGCCCACCCCGTACTCGGGGCCCGAGGTGCAGGACGCCGACACGATCGAGCGGATGCGGATCGCCGGCCGCATCGCCGCGCAGGCGATGGAGGAGGCCGCCAAGCTCATCGCGCCGGGCGTGACCACGGACGAGCTGGACCGGGTCGCCCACGAGTACATGTGCGACCACGGCGCCTACCCCTCCACGCTCGGCTACCGCGGCTTCCCGAAGTCGCTGTGTTCGTCGGTCAACGAGGTCATCTGCCACGGCATCCCCGACTCGACCGTCCTGAAGGACGGCGACATCGTGAACCTGGACGTGACCGCGTACATCAATGGCGTCCACGGCGACAACAACGCCACCTACCTCTGCGGTGACGTCGACGAGGAGTCCCGGCTGCTCGTCGAGCGCACCCGGGAGTCCCTGAACCGGGCGATCAAGGCGGTCAAGCCGGGCCGCCAGGTCAACGTCATCGGCCGGGTCATCGAGTCGTACGCCAAGCGCTTCGGCTACGGCGTCGTCCGGGACTTCACGGGGCACGGCATCAACTCGTCCTTCCACTCCGGGCTGATCATTCCGCACTACGACTCGCCGCACCACACGACCGTCATGCAGCCGGGCATGACGTTCACGATCGAGCCGATGCTGACGCTGGGCACGCACGAGTACGACATGTGGGACGACGGCTGGACCGTGGTCACGAAGGACCGGAAGCGGACGGCGCAGTTCGAGCACACGCTGGTGGTGACGGAGACCGGGGCGGACATTCTTACGTTGCCCTGACCCGTCAGAGGGGTAGCGTTTTGCCGACAGGATGTCGGGAACTAGATGACCCCCTCCGGAGGCCCGCCTTGGACACGCCCTTCTCGACGCTGATCCGCACGGCCTCGCACGAGCAGCACACGCAGGCGGAGACGTCGACGTTCATGAGCGACCTCCTCGGCGGCCGCCTCGCCGTCGACGCGTACGCGCGGTACACGGAGCAGCTGTGGTTCGTGTACCGCGCGCTGGAGGACGGCGCGGCCGCCCTGGCGTCCGACCCGGTCGCGGGGCCCTTCATACAGCCGGAGCTGTTCCGCACGGCCGCCCTGGAGCAGGACCTGGCGCATCTGCGGGGCGCGGGGTGGCGGGCGGGGCTCTCGCCGCTGCCGGCGACGGAGGCGTACGCGGCGCGGGTCGCCGAGTGCGCCCGCGACTGGCCGGCGGGCTATGTGGCCCACCACTACACGCGCTATCTGGGCGATCTGTCGGGCGGTCAGATCATCCGCGACAAGGCGGAGCGCACCTGGGGCTTCGCGCGCAAGGGCGACGGCGTGCGGTTCTACGTCTTCGAGGCGATCGAGAATCCGGCGGCCTTCAAGCGGGCGTACCGGGGGCTGCTCGACGCGGTGCACGCGGACGACCTGGAGAAGCAGCGGATCGTCGACGAGTGCAAGCGGGCGTTCGACTTCAACGGGGCGGTGTTCCGGGAGCTGGCCCGGGAGTTCCCGCTCAGCGCCTGACGCCCGGGGGCCCTTCCGGCGCCGATCCGCCGGACGGGCCCTGGACGGCGAGGGTGCTCTCGATCCGCACCCGCCCGCCGAGCTCCACGATGCCGTCGGGCCCGGGTGCGGTGAGCAGCTGCGAGCCGAGGCCCTGGGTGATGTTGAGCGCCCGCCCCAGCTCGGCGGTGAGCAGCAGCGCCGCCGCGCCGGTGGCCTCGTCCTCGTCGATCCCGTCCCCGCGCCCGGGGAACGCCCGCGCCCTGATCCGCCCGGCGGCCTCGTCCTCCCACGCCCAGGCGTAGATCCACTCCCCCGGCTCGGGCACGTCGAGCGCCTCCACCTCGGCGGCCGTCGCGTACCGCTTCAGCGTCCGCGGCGGCGCCCACTCGGCCCGCGCCTCGATCCACGTGAACTCCCCGTCCCCGCGCACCCACACCTCGCCGGCCGGCGGGTTGACGACCTCCAGATCGAGCAGCCAGGCGGCCCCGACGAGCGGATGCCCGGCGAACGGCAGCCGCAGTCCGGGCGTGTAGATGTCGACGACCCCCCGCTCCGGATCGTCCACGAACACCGTCTCGCTGAACCCGAGCTCCTTGGCCAGCGCCTGCCGCGCCGCCTCGTCGGGATATCCGCGCCCGTCCCGTACGACCCCGAGCCTGTTGCCGTACCGGCCGTCGCCCGCACAGAAGACCCGCAGGACGTCGATGTCAGTCGTGTTCATGTCGGAATTCAACCATCCAGTCCTCCGGCCCGCCGGACCTACTCACGCGTAACCGAAAGCCGGACAAACTCCCTCGCTTGACCATTCCTTTACCAAGCCATAAAGACCCCATGAGCCGACCGTGACCACCCCGTGTCCCCTCGGCCGCCCCTGAGAGCTGAATCACTGGACGGGCGGGTATTGCTGAGGTAAGCCTCGGTTAAGTTAGGTCCGCCTCACCCCGTCCCCTCCGTACCGTCCCCCGAGTGGAGCACCGCATGCGAGCCGTCCGTCTGTCCGTCGTCACCGCCGCCGCTGCCGCGGCGAGCCTGGCCGCCGTCACGGGCTGCACGCAGAAGAGCGACGCCAAGGCGGACGACGGGGCGATCAAGGTCGTCGCCAAGGACGACGCCTGCGAGGTGTCGAAGACGAGCTTCCCGGCCGGCCACGTGAAGCTGGACGTGGAGAACCGCGGCGGCAAGGTCACCGAGGTCTACGTGCTCTTCCCGGACGAGCGGATCGTGACCGAGCGCGAGAACATCGGGCCGGGCACCAAGGCGACCATCACCGCCGAGATCAAGGCCGGTGACTACGAGATCGCCTGCAAGCCCGGCATGAAGGGCGACGGCATCAAGCAGAAGGTCACCGCCACCGGCAAGGGCGCCGCCAAGCGTTCGCCGGAGCTGGACGCGGCCGTCGCCGGCTACCGGCAGTACGTGGAGGCGCAGGCCGAGCAGACGCTGCCGAAGGTGAAGGTGTTCACCGACGCCGTCCGCGCCGGTGACATCGAGGCCGCGAAGAAGGCGTACGCCGAGTCCCGCATCGGCTGGGAGCGCACCGAGCCGGTCGCCGAGTCCTTCGGCGACATCGACCCGAAGGTCGACGTCCGCGAGGACGGCCTGGAGGCCGGCCAGGACCCGGTGAAGGACTGGACCGGCTGGCACCGCCTGGAGAAGGCGCTGTGGCAGGACAAGAAGATCACCGACCGCGAGAAGCAGCTCGCCGACCTCCTCGACAAGGACCTGGCGGACTGGGAGGAGCGGGTCGGCAAGGCCGAGATCACCCCGACGTCCATGGCCAACGGCGCCAAGGAGCTCCTGGACGAGGTCGCCACCGGCAAGGTCACCGGTGAGGAGGAGCGCTACTCCCACACCGACCTCGTCGACTTCAAGGCCAACGTCGAGGGCGCCCAGAAGTCCTACGAGCTGCTCAAGCCGGTCGCGCAGAAGAACGACCCCCAGCTCGTCGCCGAGCTCGACAAGCAGTTCGCCGCCCTGAACACGCTGCTCGACAAGTACCGCACCGACAAGAACGCGTACGTCTTCACCTCGTACGAGAAGGTCGGCAAGGAGCAGCGCAAGGAGCTCTCGGACGGCGTCAACGCGCTCGCCGAGCCGCTCTCCAAGCTCGCCGCCGCGGTCGCGAAGTAAGCAGGGGGTACCGGACATGAGCGAGAACGAGCAGGTCTCCGAGAACACCGCCGGCGCCACGGCGCCGTCCCGACGCGCCGTCATCGGCTGGGGCGGTGCCGGGCTCGCGCTCGGCGCCGCCGCGGCCGGCGGCGCCGTCGCCCTGACCCGGGGCCACGACGACGCCACCGCGCCCGTCGCCGACACCGGCTCCGCCGTGCCCTTCCACGGCGCCCACCAGGCCGGCATCGCCACCGCCGTCCAGGACCGGCTGCACTTCGCCGCCTTCGACGTGAGGACGACGGACCGCGCCGAGCTGATCCAGCTCCTGAAGGACTGGACCCGCGCCGCCGAGCGCATGACGGCCGGTCACGAGGTCGGCGAGGGCGCCTACGGCGGCCTCCCGGAGGCCCCGCCGGACGACACCGGCGAGGCCCTCGGCCTCAAGCCGTCCCGGCTCACCCTCACCATCGGCTTCGGCCCGTCCCTCTTCGACGGCCGCTTCGGCCTCGCGGGCAAGCGCCCCGACGCCCTGGTCGACCTGCCCAAGTTCCCGGGCGACAACCTGGACCCGGCCCGCAGCGGCGGCGACCTGTGCGTGCAGGCGTGCGCCGACGACCCGCAGGTCGCCGTGCACGCCATCCGCAACCTGGCCCGGATCGGCTTCGGCAAGGTCGCGGTGCGCTGGTCGCAGCTCGGCTTCGGCAAGACGTCCTCGACGACCCCGGACGCCCAGACCCCGCGCAACATGATGGGCTTCAAGGACGGCACCCGGAACATCGCGGGCACCGACACCGAGCGCCTCGACAAGCACGTGTGGGTGTCCGCCAAGGACGCCCCGGGCGCGGCGGCCTGGATGACGGGCGGCTCGTACCTCGTCGCCCGCCGGATCCGCATGAACATCGAGACCTGGGACCGCACCTCGCTCGCGGAGCAGGAGGACGTCTTCGGCCGGGACAAGAAGGAAGGCGCCCCGGTCGGCAAGGCCAAGGAGCACGACGAGCCGTTCCTCAAGGCGATGAAGCCGGACGCGCACGTGCGCCTGGCGCACCCCGACTCCAACGGCGGAGTGACGATCCTGCGCCGCGGCTACTCCTTCACGGACGGTTCCGACGGCCTGGGGCGCCTCGACGCGGGCCTGTTCTTCCTGGCGTACCAGCGCGACGTCCGCCACGGCTTCATCCCGCTGCAGACCTCGCTGTCCCGCCACGACGCGCTCAACGAGTACATCCAGCACGTGAGTTCCGCGATCTTCGCGGTTCCGCCGGGCGTCCGCGACAAGGACGACTGGTGGGGCCGGGAGCTGTTCGCCTGATCGCGTAGCCAAGTAGGAGCAAGAAGGAGTCCGACGTGTTCGGGAACTATCTGATCGGCCTGCGCGAAGGTCTCGAGGCCAGCCTCGTCGTCTGCATCCTCATCGCCTACCTGGTGAAGACCGGCCGCAAGGACGCCCTGCGGCCGATCTGGATCGGCATCGGCGTCGCCGTCGGGCTCGCGCTCGCCTTCGGCGCCGGCCTGGAGTTCGGCTCGCAGGAGCTGACCTTCGAGGCGCAGGAGGCGCTGGGCGGTTCGCTGTCGATCCTCGCCGTGGGCCTGGTGACCTGGATGGTCTTCTGGATGCGGCGCACCGCGCGGCATCTGAAGGCCGAGCTGCACGGCAAGCTGGACGCGGCCCTGCAGATGGGCACGGGCGCACTGGTGGCGACCGCGTTCCTCGCGGTCGGCCGCGAGGGCCTGGAGACGGCGCTGTTCGTGTGGGCGTCGGTGCGGGCCTCCTCGGACGGCACGTACGCGCCGCTGGTCGGCGTGGTCCTGGGCCTGCTCACGGCGGTCTTCCTGGGCTGGCTGTTCTACCGGGGCGCGCTGAAGATCAACCTGGCGAAGTTCTTCACCTGGACCGGCGGCATGCTGGTCGTGGTGGCGGCGGGCGTCCTCGCGTACGGCGTGCACGACCTCCAGGAGGCGGACTTCCTGCCCGGCCTGGCCAGCAAGGCCTTCGACATCTCGGCGACCATCCCGCCGGACAGCTGGTACGGCACCCTCCTCAAGGGCGTCTTCAACTTCCAGCCCGACCCGACCGTCATCCAGGTCACGGTGTGGGCGCTCTATCTGATCCCGACGCTCGCGATCTTCCTGGCCCCGATAGGGTCGGGTCCGTCCAAGCGGCTGGCGAAGCAGAAGGCGACGACCGAGACCGATGAGAAGGCTCAGGCGAACCGGACCAAGGCGACCGGCTGACACCCTCGTCCGCGCGTCGGGCCGGCCGGGGCACCCGGCCGGCCCGCGCACGTTCCTGGCGGCGACGACGGCCGCCCTCCTCGCGCTCACCGCGAGCGGCTGTGTCACCGTGCACGGCGAACAGGCGCTGATCCCGGCCGCCTCCCCGGCCGAGGCGCAGCAGGCGCTCAAGGACTTCACGACCGCCTTCAACGCCGCCGACCAGGCGTACGACCCGACCCGCGACGCGAACCGGGTCACCGGCGCGTTCGGGGAGATCAACCAGGCGGGCCTGCGGTCGCGTCATCTGACGAACCCGGGCGGCAATCCGAACCACCGCCCGCTGGAGCTCACCGACGCGAAGTTCGCGATACCCCGGAAGGCCGGCTGGCCGCGCTGGTTCGTCGCCGACACCGACTCCAACCGGGACACCGACAGCGGTCCGGCCGACACCCGCTGGGTGCTGGTCTTCGTGCGCGGCGCCGCCGCCGAGCCGTGGCGGGCCGCCTATCTGTCGATCCTGAACCCGGACCGCATCCCCGCCTTCAAGCGGGAGGCGGGGTACGCGGTGCCGGTCGCCGCCGACGCCGGCGGGCTCGCGGTCGCGCCGAAGGACCTGGGCGAGCGGTACGTGTCGTTCCTCAAGGACGGGCGGCCGGGGCCGTTCGCACCCGGACCGCACACCACCGAGTGGCGCGCCGAGCGCAAGAAGGCGGCCAACCGGCCCGGCCTCGTCACCCAGTACGTCGACCAGACCGAGTCCCGCGGCGACTTCGCCCCGCTCGGACTCGCCACGGAGGACGGCGGCGCCGTCGTCTTCTTCGCCACCCGCTACTTCGAGCGGCAGACCGCCGCGCCCGGCTACCGGCCGAAGGTCGGCCCCGACGTGAAGGCGCTGCTGACCGGCGAGGTGAAGAGCACGGTCACCAAGCGGTGGGTGTCCAGCCAGACGGTCCTCGTGAACGACGCCAGGGCCGAGGTCCTGAGCCGGCTCCAGGGCGTGACGGCGGCCGAGGGGTCGTGACCCCGGCCGGGCCCTCCTTCATGACTGGGCGGCTCAGCGACTCAACGGCTCAGCGGCTCAGCGGCTCAGCGGCCAGGCGATCTCGTGGTCCCCGGGGGCGCCCTGCTCCGCCCGCTCGGCCACGTGCCGGGCGCAGGCGTCGGTGAGGGCCTCCAGGAGGTTCAGCGGCTCGGGCAGCGGGTGTTCGGGGCCGCGCAGCCAGGAGAGGACGGGCTGGGCGCCCTCGTCACCGGGCAGCCGGGAGGGCGGCACGAGGACGTAGGAGCCGCGGCAGTGCCAGCGCAGGCCCGGATGCTCGTCCATGGTCTCCGGATGGCAGTCCAGCTCGCACGGCCACCACTCGTCCTCGTCCTCGGGGGTGCCGCGGGTGGCGGTGAAGAAGAGCATGCGGCCCGAGTCGGGCCGGTCCTCGGCGGCGTCCGAGAGGACGACCGGGCCGACGTCCACGCCCTCGGCGAGCAGCCGCTCCAGGGCGGCGCGGCCGGCGGGCAGCGGCACGTCGAGCACGTCGTGGACCATGCCGGTGGCGGTGATGAAGTTCGCCTCGGGCTGGCTGCGGGCCCAGCGCTCGATCTGGGCGCGGTCGGTGGTCGACTGGGTCTGCCAGGCGAAGGAGACGGGGTGCCGGGCGGGAGTGGGACAGCCGATCCGCTCACAGGAACACCGGTAGCCGACGGGGTAAGCGGCGGGGGCGAGCGGCAGCCCTGCGGCGGCGACGGCCAGGAGCAGCTTCTCGCGTTCGTTCTCGGCGTCGGCCTTGGTCCGCTTGGGGCGCCTGCGCAGCCACTGCGCGAGTTTGCTCTCCGTGCCGCGGTAGCGGCCGATGCCGTCGCCCATCTATCCCCTCACACCTCATGCGTGCCCGGTCGGCCGGGGTTCGCCCGGCTGGCCCTCCATGGTCCCACCATCCTGCGCCCCGGGTGACCGGAGTCGGGAACCGGGGTGGGGTCGGGGCGGCAGGAGAGGCGCGAGTGTGGCGCGGAGCACGCGGTCGACGTCGAACGGAGCGGTCGCCGGTGTCGGGGATCTCACTCCCGCCCGCGCCCCGGCGCCGCCCGGTTCCGCGGCCGGGGCCTCGCTGGGAGGCGTCGTCCCGCCACCCGCTTTTCATCCGAACCACCCGAACGGTCCACTGCGCAAGGCGCCGAGAGAGCGGACCATGTCCTCAACGATCTGCGTTCAGCGATCAGCGACCGTAGAGGAGCCCTCTTTGCGCCACACCCCGCGCGATGCCTCGCCCCGCCGTTATCTGATGTGCCCACCCACGCACTTCAAGGTGACGTACTCCATCAACCCCTGGATGGATCCCACGAAGCCGGTCGACCTGCCGCTCGCCCTCGCGCAGTGGGAGGACCTGCGCGACCGGTACCGCACGCTCGGCCACACCGTCGAACTGCTCGAACCGGCCCCGGGCCTGCCGGACATGGTCTTCGCCGCGAACGGCGCCACCGTGGTCGACGGCCGGGTGCTCGGCGCCAGGTTCGCCTATCCGGAGCGCTCGGACGAGGCGGCGGCACACCTCGACTGGTTCCGCGGAAACGGTTACGCGGAGACCGACCTCAAGGTCCCCGAGCACGTCAACGAGGGCGAGGGCGACTTCGCCGTCACCGCGTCCTGGATCCTGGCCGGCCGCGGCTTCCGGTCCAGCCCGCTCGCGCTCGCCGAGGCCCAGGAGTTCTTCGGCCGCCCGGTGATCGGCCTGGAGCTGGTGGACCCGCGCTACTACCACCTGGACACGGCGCTGTGCGTCCTGGACGACGCCCGCGACGAGATCATGTACTACCCCGCCGCGTTCTCCCCCGCCAGCCGCGCCGTCCTGGAGCGGCTCTTCCCCGACGCCCTGGTCGTCGGGGAGCCGGAGGCCGCCGTGCTCGGTCTGAACGCGGTGAGCGACGGGCGGCACGTGCTGCTCCCGCAGGCCGCCGTGGGCCTCTTCGAGCCGCTGCGGGAGCGCGGCTTCGAGCCGCTCGGGATGGACCTGAGCGAGCTGCTCAAGGGCGGCGGCAGCGTGAAGTGCTGCACGCAGGAGCTGCGGCCCTAGTCCTCCGCGGGGGGCCAGGGGTCGCCCCATTCGGCGTCCCTGGCCTCCTTGTAGAGGCCGCCGTGCCGCTTGGTCACCGTCTCCCGGGCCAGACCGTCCGGCCCGCAGAGGTCGAGCAGCACCTGGCCCTTGCGGATCTGCGGCTTGCGGATCACCCGGGCCGGGGCCGGGGTCACCGGGAACCTGGTGGCAGCGACGTACGCGTACTTCTCGTCCTCGTACGGCAGCGAGCCGCCCTTCACCTGCCGGTGCAGCGAGGAGCGGCTGACCCGCGCGGCGAAGTGGCACCAGTCGGTGCCCGGAACGATCGGGCAGGCGCCGCTGTGCGGGCAGGGCGCGGCGACGGTGAAGCCGGCGTCGATCAGCAGGGTGCGGGCGGCGATGATCCGCTCGTAGCCGTCGGGGGTGCCCGGCTCGACGATCACGACGGCCTGCGCGGCGCGGGCGGCCTCGGTGACGAGGGCGGTGCGGTCCGACTCGGTCAGCTCGTTGAGGACGTACGAGACGGTCACCAGGTCCGAGTCGGGGAGCCGCAGCGCCGCGCCGATCCGCTCCCGGCGCCACTCGGCGTCGAAGACGCCCCGGGCGAGCTCCTTGCCGATGGCGAGGGCCGGCTCGGCCCAGTCGAGGACGGTGGTGCGCGCCGCGCCCTCCCAGGTCTCGGCGACCGCCCAGCTCGCCGCGCCGGTGCCGCCGCCGACGTCCGTGTGCGTGGCGGGCGCCCAGTCGGGCGCCGCGTCCGCGAGGGCGTACAGGGCGGCCCGTACCGCCTCGAAGGTGGCGGGCATGCGGTACGCGGCGTAGGCGGCGACGTCGGACCGGTCGCGCAGCACGGGCGCGTGCGTCGGGGTGGCCCCCCGGTAGTTCGAGATCAGCCGCTCGACGGCCTGGGCGGCCTGGCGCGGCGGCAGTCCGTCGAGGACGGCGGCGAGCGCGGCGCGCAGGGTGTCGGCGGAGGGGAGGGAGGCGTTCACCGCCACATTTTAGGCGTCGGCGTCCGTGCTCCGGGGCGCTGCCCGCCAGGGGCGGCAGAGGAGGAGGAAGCAGGCGACGGCGGCGACCGCGCAGCAGACCTGGACGGCGGCCATCGGGACGGCGGTGGTCTCGCCCGCGATGCCGACGAGCGGGGAGGCGACGGCGCCGATGAGGAAGGACGAGGTGCCGAGGAGCGCGGAGGCGGAGCCGGCGGCGTGCGGGGTGCGCATGAGGGCCTGGGCGTTGGTGTTCGGCAGGGTGAGGCCCATCGCCGACATCAGTACGAAGAGCCCGGCGGCGACGGCCGCGAGGCCCGGGGCGCCGAGGACGCCGCTGGTCATGACGAGCAGCGCGAGGGACGCGGTGAGGATGACCGCGAGGCCGCAGCCGAGCGCCTTGTCGAGGCTGACCCGGCCGACGAGCAGCTTGCCGTTGACCTGGCCCATGACGACGAGTCCGACCGAGTTGACCCCGAAGAGCAGGCTGAAGGTCTGCGGGGAGGCGCCGTAGATCTCCTGCATGACGTAGGGCGAGGCGGTGATGTACGCGAAGAGCGCGGCGAAGGCGAGTCCGCCGGCCAGCATGTAGCCGGTGAAGACGCGGTCCGCGAGGAGGCCGCGCATGGTGCGCAGGGCCTCGCCGACGCCGCCCGCGTGGCGCCGCTCGGGCGGCAGGGTCTCGTGCAGGAAGCGCCAGACGACCAGGGTGAGCAGGACGCCGACGCCGGTGAGGACGTAGAAGACGCCCCGCCAGTCGGTGATCCGCAGGATCTGGCCGCCGATGAGCGGGGCGACGATCGGCGCGACGCCGGAGATCAGCATCAGGGTGGAGAAGAACCGGGCCATCTCGACGCCGTCGTACAGGTCGCGGACGACGGCCCGGGCGATGACGATGCCGGCGGCACCCGCGAGGCCCTGGAGCAGCCGGAAGCCGACGAGCAGCCCGGCGGTGGGCGCGAGGGCGCAGACGGCGGTGGCCAGGACGTACACGACCATGCCGACGAGCAGCGGACGCCGCCGGCCCCACTTGTCGCTCATGGGGCCGACGACGAGCTGGCCGAGCGCCATGCCGGCGAGGCAGGCGGTCAGCGTGAGCTGGACGGTGGCGGCGGGTGACCGCAGGGCGTCGGTGACCTGCGGCAGCGCCGGCAGGTACATGTCCATGGAGAGCGGCGGGAGGGCGGTGAGCCCGCCGAGGACGAGCGTGACGAGCAGCCCGACGCGCCGCGCGGCGGCGACCGGGCCGCTGTCTATATGGCCCTCGGTGCTCGTGGTGGACGGCCCGCTGTCCGGCATCGACTGCTCCATTGAATCTGCTGAATCGGCTTGAATCCGCTGAACCCGTTTGTTGAAACCTTCCCTAGGTTAGAGGGGCCTTCCGACACCGGACGTCCATGTTTCGGACGGATGCGTTCATGGGGCACGGGTCTGCCGTACGCTGCGCGCCCATGAGCGCTGGTATCGCAGTCGTAACGGGAGCCGGATCGGGCATCGGCCGGAGCGTGGCGCGGGCCCTCGCGGAGGCGGGCTGGTCGGTGGCGCTCGCGGGCCGCCGCCGGGAGGCCCTGGCGGAGACGGCGGCCGGCCTGCCGGCCGACCGGGTCCTGTGCGTGCCGACGGACGTGACGTCCGAGGAGCAGGTCGCGGCCCTCTTCGCGGCGGTACGGGACCGGTTCGGCCGGGTCGACCTGCTCTTCAACAACGCGGGTTCGTTCGCGGGCGGCGGCACCCCGGTCGAGGATCTGGACCCGGCGACCTGGCGTTCGGTCGTGGACGTCAACCTGACGGGCGCGTTCCTGTGCGCGCAGGCCGCCTACCGGGCGATGAAGGAGCAGTCGCCGCAGGGCGGCCGCATCATCAACAACGGCTCTATCTCGGCGCACGTGCCGCGCCCGCACTCCATCGCGTACACGGCGACGAAGCACGCGATGACGGGCCTCACCAAGTCCCTGTCCCTGGACGGGCGTCCGTACCGCATCGCCTGCGGCCAGATCGACATCGGCAACGCGGCCACGGACATGACCGCCCGCATGCAGACCGGCATCCTCCAGGCCGACGGCCGGCTGGCGGTGGAGCCGGTGATGGACGCGGCGGACGTGGCGGCGACGGTGGTGCACATGGCGGCGCTGCCGCTGGAGGCGAACGTGCAGTTCGCGACGGTGATGGCGACGACGATGCCGTACATCGGGCGCGGCTGAGAACCCCGCCCGGGGCGGTACGCGGCGCCGGACACGTCCTAGTCGGCGGGCGCCTGACCGGTCTCGAACCGCGCGATCCTCCCTCCCTCGACGGTGAACCGCCAGGCGGTCCGCATCGCACCCCAGGTGTCGTTGCGGTAGGTGGCGACGAGGGTGCGCCCGCCGTCGGTCTCGTCCTCGACCTCCAGGTGCCCGTTGGAGGAGAAGATCTCCCGCCGGGTCCAGTCGCGGAGGTCCCGCTCCGAACCGTCGTCGGACATGGTGGCGTCCGGGGTGAGGACCTCGAAGAAGGCCTGCTGGTCGTTGGCGTTGAGCGCGGCGACGAAGGCCCGCACGGCGGGGTCGCTGAGCCGGTCCACGGGAATGGTCATGCCCTACCCGTACACCGCCCGCCCCCGCCGCCCCGGGAACCCGGCCGCGCGTCAGCGCAGCGGCTCGGCCACCTGGGCGAGCAGCGCGGCCGACTCCTCGGGCTCGAGGACGCGCTCCAGGACCAGGTCGCCGGTCATCCGCGGGAAGAGCCGGCCGGCGTCCCAGCGCATGGCGTACGGGGGCGGGCCGAGGACCACGAGCCGCACACCGTCCACGACGGGGATGCCGTACGGGTTGCCCTCGTTCGGGATCCACGCGCCGTCGGCACCCGTCAGGCCGAAGCTGCCGGTGGTCGGCGCCGTGCCCGCGCGGTCCCGGCAGCGGGCCACGGCCGCGGCGGACGGCGGCCGGCCGGGCAGGTGGCCGCCGCCGACGAGGGCGTGGGCGAGGAGGGTGTGCAGCTGGAGGTTGTCCCCGATGCCGGAGGCGCGCAGCGCGAAACCGGCGCCGGTGGCGCGGTCGACCGCGACGATCGGCGCGTCGTCGAGGACGGCGAGCGCGTACTCCAGGCACGTGAAGCGGAAGCGGTCCTCCGCCGCGACGGCGATCTTCCGTACGGCGGCGAGGTGCCCCTCGCGGTCGGGCAGGCTCCGCCGTACGTCCGGCGAGCAGAGCACCGCGACCCCGGCCGCCTCGAACTGCGGCAGCGCGCGCCAGGCGACGATCGGGCCGTATCCGTACCGGCCGTAGTCCTCGTTGCCGAGCCCCTCCCCGTCGGGCCCCGGCGCCGCGCCGCGCCCGTCCGCGGCCCAGCGCTCAGCCAGCTCACCGGCCTGCTCGAAGGCCGCCCGCACCCGGTCGAGCACGGCCGGGGCGCAGGCCACCGGATCGGCCCCGCGCTCCACGCACGCCCCCGCCATCACGGCGATCCTGCTGTCCGGCCCCTGCCCCAGCGCGGGCAGCAGCGCGGCGAGCCGCGGCCCGGCCTCGGACAGCTCGGCGTCCCTGAAGTCCTCGGAGTCCTTGGCGCCGTGGGCGTCCACGGCGTCCACGGTCTCCCGGAAGGCGCGCAGAAGGGCGTCGAAGGCGGCCGGCACGTCGCGCGAATCGGCCCGGACGGCCGCCTCGAACTCGCCCACGGCGGCGAGGAGTCGCCGCTCGCTCCGCTGACGCCGCCCCTTGCGCCTGAATATCATCCGCGCACCCTACCGCCGGTCCCGGACCTGACAGTCTGCCCCCATGAAGGACACGACGGACACGACGGACCCCTGGCCCACCATCGCCCGCCTCCAGGAGTGGCTCACGACCCATCAACAGCTGCCGCCCGACCAGGAGATCCTGCTCCGCGTCCTCAAACTGTCCGAGGAGGTCGGCGAGGCGGCGCAGGCGGTCATCGGCGCGACCGGCCAGAACCCCCGCAAGGGCCGCAGCCACACCTGGCAGGACGTCGAGGCCGAACTCTGCGACGTCGTCATCACGGCGATGGTGGCGCTGCGCACCCTGAACCCGGACGCACGGCAGGTGTTCGAGGCGCATCTGCGGAGGGTGGCGGCGCGGTCCCTGGCACAGGCGACCCCGACCGAGGGCGACGCCGGGACACGAAAGCACCCCTGACCTGGTGTTCCACCTGGTCAGGGGCGCTTCTCCGGCTTGGCGACAGACGAGTCGGGCTGTACGCCGGGTTCTGTACCCCGGGACCTCGCGGTCGTCGGGGTGACGGCCATCCATCTAGGACCGGCGTTGCCGCCGGCCTCGTGCGGTCTACCCGCGGACTCGGGCGGGCAGCCCTCGATCGTCCGCGCAGGAACACCGGGGTGTTCCCTTTTGACCTTGCTCCGGGTGGGGTTTACCTAGCCGCCTGAGTCACCTCAGGCGCTGGTGGTCTCTTACACCACCGTTTCACCCTTACCGAGGACCGAGGTCCCCGGCGGTCTGTTTTCTGTGGCACTGTCCCGCGGGTCACCCCGGGTGGCCGTTAGCCACCACCTTGCCCTGTGGAGCCCGGACGTTCCTCGGGAGGATCCGAGGATCCCCACGCGGCCGCCCGCCCGGCTCGTCTGCCGTGCCGACCATGCTACCTGGCGTTCCGGACCGGCCGGATCAGCGGAAGCCGGCGACGGGGCGCCCCGCTCAGGCAGGGGGCGACGCGACGGGCGCGAACTGCACCTTCGCCCGTCCCGGGTCCGCCTGCGTCAGCCTGACCCGCAGCCGGTCCCCGAGCGGAAGTCGCGCGTGGTCGCCCAGGACGCGGCCGATGACCGCGGGGTCCTCCAGGTGCACGGTGCCGACGTTCGGCTCGTGGTCGTTCACGTCGATGACGACCGAGTCGAAGGTCTCGCCGATCCGGTGGCTCAGCAGGGCCTCCTCGACGATGTCGACGCACTCGCGTTCGGCCTTGTTGGCGAGCCGGGTGCCCTTCGCCATGTCCTCGGGCAGCCCGTCCAGGGCCCGCAGCACCCAGTCGGGCGGCGCGGTGCCCGCGACGGCGGCCAGGCTCAGCTCGCCCGCGTACCGGTCGACGAGCCGGCGCAGCGGCGCCGTGCAGTGGGTGTACTCGTCGGCGACGGCGGCGTGCATCGCGGGCGACGGGATGTGGCCGCCGGTGAAGGGCGTGTAGTCGGAGCCCTTCAGGAGGGCGGTCGCGTCCTGCAGGAACGCGGCGTGCTTCGGGTTGTTCGGGTCGAGCGACCGGATGAGGGCCGCGTACGAGACGTGGTGCGGCCAGTCGATGCCGAGGGCCTTCGCGGAGAGCCGCAGCTGGGCGACCGCCCCGTCCGGGGCGGGCGGCAGGGTGCGCAGGATGCCCGTGCCGGCGGCGATCATCAGGTCGGCGGCGGCCATCCCGGTGAGCAGGGAGATCTGCGCGTTCCAGCCGTCCACGGGGAGCGTGGCGCGGTAGTGCAGCGTGTACGTGCCGTCGGCCTCGACGATCTCCTGCTCGGGGACGTTGAGGGAGATCCCGCCGCGCTCGATCTCCAGCGCCTCGCGGAGGCGGCCGACGTCCCGCAGGAGGGCGAGCGGCTCCTCGGCGGTGCCCGCGTCGATCTGGGCCTGGGCGCCCTCGTAGTCGAGCCTGACCTGACTGCGGACCTTGGCGCGGCGGACGTCGGTGGCCACCGTGCGGCCCTCCGCGTCGAGGTCGAGGCGCCACAGCAGGGCGGGCACGGTGTTGCCGGGCAGCAGGCTCGCGACGCCCTCGGAGAGCACCGCGGGGTGCAGCGGCACCTTGCCGTCGGGCAGATAGAGGGTGGTCGCCCGCCTGTGGGCCTCGGCGTCGATCGCGCCGCCGGGGGCGACGAAGGCGGCGACGTCGGCGATCGCGTAGTGGACCCGGTACCCGCCGCCGTCCCGGCGCGCCAGGTGCATGGCCTGGTCGAGGTCGCGGGAGGTGGGCGGGTCGATGGTGAAGAAGGGGATGCCGGTGGCGTCCTCGTCGGGGAGGTGCGGCGCCTTCGCGACCTCCTCGGCCTCGGCGAGGACGGCCTCCGGGAAGCCGTCGGGAATCGCCAACTGGGTGCGCAGCGCTCGCAGAGCGGCCCGCAGCGGGTCGTCCGCTGCGGCGGTCACGTGGATGTGGCGGCGGGGCATGGACCGAGCGTATGGCGGGGGTGGGCGCGCGGCATGTCGGCGAAGGGCGGAGGGGTGCGGGGGCGGGGCGGGACGCCTCGCCTCGGGCCCGGTGCGCGTGCGGCCCGGGGGCGGGGCTGGTCGAGGCGGGGCCGGAGCCGGGGAGGCGGGGCCGGGCCGAGGAAGGCCGGGTCGGGGCCGGGCCGGGGGAGGCGGGGCCGGGGGTGGGCCGAGGAAGGCCGGGCCGCGGAGGCGGGCCCGGGGCCGGTCGAGGCCGGGCCGGGGAGGCGGGCCCGGGGCCGGGCCGACGAAGGCGGGCCCGAGGCCAGGCCGAGGAAGGCGGGGCCGGGCGAGGCGGGCCGGGGCGGACGGAGCTTCGCGGCCGACCTCGTACGCTGGGCCGGTGGGGCCGCACCCCCGCCACCCCCCGTACGTACGAAGGAGACCCACCGTGCTCGTCCTGTTGCCGCCCTCCGAAGGAAAGGCCGCCTCGGGGAGCGGGGCGCCGCTCAAGGCGGAGTCGCTGTCGCTGCCGGGGCTCGCGGAGGCGCGGGCGGCGGTGCTCGACGAGCTGGTGGAGCTGTGCGTGGCCGACGAGGAGAAGGCGCGCGAGGTGCTCGGGCTCAGCGAGGGGCTGCGCGGCGAGGTGGCGAAGAACGCCGAGCTGCGGACGGCCGGGGCGCGGCCGGCCGGGGAGATCTACACGGGCGTGCTGTACGACGCGCTCGGCCTGGCCACGCTGGACGCGGCCGCGCGCGAGCGGGCCGGCCGGTCACTGCTGGTGTTCTCCGGGCTGTGGGGCGCGGTCACGGTCGCGGACCGGATCCCGTCGTACCGCTGCTCGATGGGCGTGAAGCTGCCGCGCCTCGGTGCGCTGGGTGCGCACTGGCGCGGCGCGATGGCGTCGGTGCTGCCGGAGGCGGCGGGCGACGGGCTTGTGCTGGACCTGCGCTCGTCGGCGTACGCGGCGGCTTGGAAGCCGAAGGGCGAGGTGGCGGCGCGTACGGCGACGGTGCGGGTGCTGCACGCGCCGACGCGGAAGGTGGTCAGCCACTTCAACAAGGCGACGAAGGGCCGGATCGTGCGCAGCCTGCTCGAGTCGGGGGCGGCGCCGACGGGCCGGGAGGAGCTCGTGGAGGCGCTGCGGGACCTCGGGTACGTGGTGGAGGAGGGCGGGAAGGCGGGGCTGCTGGACGTCCTGGTGGACGAGATCCACTAGCCCCGGCCCCCGCAGGACCAGGCGCCGTTGCAGTATGTGCAACGCTCGTTGCACACCGCGCTCGCCGTCGGCAGGATGAGGCGCATGCGCATGACGAGCGTGTTCGACCTCGCCCCCGCCGTGCCCGTCGTCCCGGTCGTCGTCGTCGAGGACGCCTCCGACGCCGTACCGCTGGCCCGTGCCCTCGTGGCCGGCGGCCTGCCGTTGATCGAGGTGACGCTGCGCACTCCCGCCGCGTTCGACGCGATCCGGGCGATCGCGGACGGCGTCCCCGGCGCGGTCGTCGGCGCGGGCACGGTCGTCTCGGCGGCGGGCGTCGCGGACGCGGTCGGCGCGGGGGCGCGCTTCCTCGTCAGCCCCGGCTGGACGGACGGGCTCCTCGACGCGATGCGGGGCCCCGGCGTGCCGTTCCTGCCGGGCGTCTCGACGGCCTCCGAGGTCGTGGCGCTGCTCGAACGCGGGGTCACGGACATGAAGTTCTTCCCGGCGGAGGCGGCGGGCGGCGTCCCGTACCTCACGTCCCTCGCCGGCCCCCTCCCCCGCGCCCGCTTCTGCCCGACCGGCGGCATCTCGCCCGCCAACGCGCCCGGCTACCTGGCGCTGCCGAACGTCTCCTGCGTCGGCGGTACGTGGATGCTGCCGGCGGCCGCGCTCGCGGGCCGGGACTGGGCACGGGTGGAGACGCTGGCCCGGCAGGCGGCCGCGCTGCTCAGCTGACGGTCAGCCGAACGTCACCGCGGTGTGGTCGAGGACGGGGCGGTAACCGAGCCGCTGGTAGAGCGCGTTGCTCGTCGGGTTCGCCAGGTCGGTGAAGAGCAGCACCTGTGCGGCGCCCGCGTCGAGCGCCGCCCGGCTGACCGCGCTGGTCACGGCGCCGGCGTAGCCTCGGCCGCGGTGCGCGGGCGGCGTGTAGACGGTCGAGACCCGCGCCTGGCCGGCGACGACCGGCGACGTGCTCGCCATCGCGAGCGGCTCGCCGTCCTCCGCCACCCAGAACCGCAGCCGTCCGCCGCCGATCCGTCCCTCGACGTTGGCCCGGTAGTCCGCTTCCGGGTCCTCCCCGATGTCCCGCGCGTACGCGCGCATCCAGGCGAGCGCCCGCGGCACGTCCGCCGCCCCCGCCGTGCGCGCGGCGCCCTTCGGGGCGGGCTCCGGCGGCGTCAGCTCGCCCAACCGGAACAGCCTCATCCGCCGCGTGACCGCCCACGCCCGTCCGGTGGCGCGCGCGAACACCTCGACGGCCTCCGACTCCCCTCGTACGGCGCTCACTTCGCCCGCACCCGGCAACTCCGCCGCGAGCGCCCGCGCCGCCTCCGCCCCCGTTCCCGCCACCAACGGCACACCGGCCGGCGCCACCAGCACCGCCCCGGCGACCTCCCCGTCGGCGGGTTCCACCCACCAGCCGCAGGGCCCGGCGAGCTGCTCGGGCGCCTCCAGCATCGTGAGCATCGCGGTATGGCGGGCGGGGTCGGCCGCGAGGTAGGGGCGGACGGTCTCGCGGAAGGCGTGGTGGTCCTCGGTGAAGTACCAGGTCATGGGGCGATGCTGGTACGGAGACGGGGCGGCGGTCCAGCGGTTTCAGCCCCGCGCTCGGCGCAGCCCGGGCGGGCTGCGCCGCGCGGGGGCGTCGCCCCGCCACCGACTACCGCAGGTGCGACGTGTCGTTCAGCAGCCGCACCGACGCGTTGCCGTCCCCGTAGTACGCCACCGCCGAGATCGACGCCGCCGACAGCTCCATCCGGAACAGCGACTCCGGCGGCGCGCCGAGAGCCAGCCGGATCAGGGTCTTGATCGGGGTGACGTGCGTGACCAGGAGCACCGTGCGGCCCGCGTAGGCGGCCGTCAGGCGGTCACGGGTCGCGGCGACGCGGCGGGCGACCGTCGCGAAGGACTCGCCGCCGCCGGTGGGGGCGGCCTTCGGAGAGGCGAGCCAGGCGTCGAGGTCGTCCTTGTGACGCTCGCGGACCTCCGCGAAGGTGAGGCCCTCCCAGGCGCCGAAGTCGGTCTCGCGGAGGCCGTTCTCGATCCGTACGTCCAGACCGAGGCGGGTGGCGACGGCCTCGGCGGTCTGGCGGCAGCGGGTGAGCGGCGAGCTGACGATCTCCTGGATGGTGCCGCGGGCGGCGAGCGCCGCGGCCACGGCCTCGGCCTGGCGTCGTCCTGCGGCGGACAGCTCGGGGTCGGCGCCGCCGCTGCCGGAGAACCGCTTCTCGGGGGTGAACGCCGTCTCGCCGTGCCGCAGCAGCACGAAGGTGGCCGGCGCCCCCATGTCGGGCCCGGCCCAGCCCTGCGAGACGGGTGCGGTGGGCGCCGCCGTATCGGAGGCCACGGTCGCGCCGGGCACCGCCGCGACGGCGTGCCCGGTCGGGGCCGTGTGCCCGGCGACGGCCGGCACCTCCGCCCGGACCGCGTGCCCGGTCGGGGCCGTGCGTCCGGCCTCCGCCTCGAAGTCGCCGGTGGCCGTCCCGGCCCCCGTCGCCCCTTCGCGGTCCGCCTCGCGGTCCGCCTCCGCGGCGGCGGCCAGCGCGGCGCGCGCCTCGTCCGGGGCGCCGGGGGCGAAGAGGCCCTCGGGCTCCCCGGGGCGGACGCCGGCGAGGGCGGCCCGGGCGCGGGCGGCGCCCGCCGTCGCGTCGCCGGCGGCGCTGCGGGCGGCGGCCAGGTCGGCGGCGAAGGCGGGACGGGGCGCGGTGGCGGACGGCGCCCACTGCTCGCCGCGCCGGCCCGCGTCCATCGCCTCGTTGGCGAGCCGGTCCGCGTGCTTGTTGCGCTCGCGCGGGATCCACTCGTAGCGGACCCGCCCCGGCGGGAAGACGCGGGCGGCCTCGGCGGCCAGCGGCTTCATGTCGGGGTGCTTGATCTTCCAGCGGCCGGACATCTGCTCGACGACCAGCTTGGAGTCCATGCGGACGTGCACCACGGCGTCCGGGAACATCTCCCGGGCCGCCCTCAGGCCGGCCACGAGACCCTTGTACTCGGCCACGTTGTTCGTCGCGACGCCGATGTACTCGGCACGCTCCGCGAGCGTCTCGCCCGTCACCGGGTCCAGGACCACCGCGCCGTAGCCGGCGGGGCCCGGGTTGCCCCGGGAGCCTCCGTCGGCCTCGACGATCAGCTCGCTCGGCGCGTTCATCAGAGGCCGGACTCCGAGGTGCGGACCAGGATCCGGCGGCAGTTCTCGCAGCGCACGACGGCGTCGGCCGCGGCGGCCCGCACCTCGTTGAGCTCGGTGATGTTGAGCTCGATGTGGCAGCCCTCGCACTTGCGCTGGTACAGGCGGGCCGCGCCGACGCCGCCCTGCTGCTCGCGCAGCTTCTCGTACAGCTTCATCAGGTCGGCCGGGACGGAGCCGGCCACCAGCTCGCGCTCCTTGGCGACCGACGCGGACTCGGCGTCCAGCTCGGCCTGGGCGGCGTCGCGGCGGGCGGTCGCGTCGTCGACCTTGGCCTGGACGGCGGAGGTCCGCTCGGTCAGCTCGGCGACCCGCTCCTGGGCGGACTCGCGGCGCTCCATGACCTCCAGGACGATCTCCTCCAGGTCGCCCTGGCGCTTGGCGAGCGAGGTGATCTCGCGCTGCAGGTTCTCCAGGTCCTTCGGGGAGGAGACGGCGCCCGAGTCGAGCCGCTGCTGGTCGCGGGCGGCGCGCTGGCGCACCTGGTCGACGTCCTGCTCGGCCTTGGTCTGCTCGCGGGCGCAGTCGCTCTCCTCGGTCTGCGCGGCGACGAGCAGGTCGCGCAGCTGCGTGAGGTCCTTGTTCAGCGACTCGATCTCGGCGTGCTCGGGCAGCGACCGGCGCTTGTGCGCGATCTGCTGGAGTCGCACGTCCAGGGCCTGGACGTCGAGGAGTCGGATCTGGTCGGCGGGCGCGGCGTTCAGTTGGGGGCTCCAGAAGAGGTGTGGTGGGAGGACCAGGGGTCGGTGACCGTCTTCGAGACGTGGACGCGGAGGTCCCAGCCGTGGCGGTCGGAGATCGAGTCGAGCTGCGCGGCGGCCTGCTCGCACCAGGGCCATTCGGTGGCCCAGTGGGCGGCGTCGACGAGCCCGAGGGGCGCGCCGTGCCGGGCCGCGTGCTGCGTCGCCTCGGAGACGGGGTGGTGGCGCAGGTCGGCGGTGAGGAACGCGTCCACGCCCGCGGCCCGCACCGCGCCGA
Source organism: Streptomyces sp. NPDC003943 (assembly GCF_053605265.1). NCBI lineage: Bacteria > Bacillati > Actinomycetota > Actinomycetes > Kitasatosporales > Streptomycetaceae > Streptomyces > Streptomyces sp. NPDC003943. The sequence goes on from NZ_JBSGIW010000002.1 coordinate 60,441, forward strand.
AGAGGCTGTCGCCGGAGCCGCCGCTGACGGCGACCCGGTGCAGGACCATGTCCGGGTCGCCGGCGACGCGGATGCCCTGCGCGGTGGCCGGCAGGCGCTTCGCGGCGCGGGCGGCGAACTCGGCGAGGGTCTCGGGACGGTCGAGCTCGCAGATCCGGCCGAGGTTGTTCTCGGGGACCAGCGGCCCGGTGACCCGCAGGTCGAGCGCGCCGGCGAGGGCGTCGGAGACACCGGGGTCGGCGGTGTCGGCGTTGGTGTGCGCCACGTGCAGGGCGATGTCGTGCTTGATCAGGCTGTGCACGACCCGGCCCTTGAAGTGCGAGGCGGCGACGGTCGTCGTACCGCGCAGATAGAGCGGGTGGTGGGTGACCAGGAGGTCGGCGCCGAGGCTGATCGCCTCGTCGGCGATCTCCTGGACGGGGTCGACGGCGAACAGGACGCGGCGGATCTCCGCGTCGGGGTCGCCGCAGACGGTGCCGACGGCGTCCCACTGCTCGGCCAGCTCTGGCGGCCAGAGGGCGTCGAGCTCGGCGATGACTTCAGACAGACGGGGCACGGAGGAAAGGCTACCTGTCCTCCGTCCCCCACCGTTCTGGCCTGTGGACAACCCGGCCCGTGCGCGAAGGGCGGGGCGGGGACAGGGGGACGGACAAGAGGACGGATATGAGGACGGGTGGACGGCCGTACGACCAGACGGACGCACGGCCGGAGGGACGGCCGGAGGTGCGGTCCGCCGCACGAAGACCGCACGGCGGCCCCGTGCGGGCCGAAGGCCGGCCCCGCGAAGAATCCGGACGGCGGCGCCACCGTCGGCGCATCACGGCAGCTGAGGGCCCCGCACCTCATCCCCAGCCCCACTAAGGTGTACCTCACCTCACCCACCTCCGGTCACTCCAGCACACCCCGCCTTCTCGGCTCAGCGGAATCCGCGGACCGCCACCCTTTGGTGTGAAGTGGGGTGGCTCGTGTTGTTCGGCTGGAAGTGCGAAAACTAGCTTCGTGGCCGGAGGTGACGATTCGATGACAGCCTGTGCCATCGAGACGGCCGCGGGGGACGCGGAAGACGGCGACGCCATGTGGCCGCCGATGCCCGCCCACCGCCCCGGCGGGTTCACGATCACCGCGAACGGCGCCTACGCGGCGCGGCTCGCCGGGTCCGGAGACGCGCTGTACGCGGAACGGTGGACGCTGGACGGCCCGGAGCCGTACGCCGTGCCGCTCCCGCTCGCCCAGCCCGAGGAGGCAGGCGCGCTGCTGCTGCCGCTCGCGGACGGCCGGGTGCTCGTCGGCCGCCGGGTCGACGGGCTCCGCCACACGTTCTCGCTGCTCTACCCGACCGGCCCGGACACCGGCGAGCTGGTACTCGGCTCGGTCGAGGCACCCGCGCCGGGCGCCCTGACGCTGCTGCCGCCGTCGCCGGACGGCATCTGCGCGTACGCGATGTGCGTCGGCCGGGACACCACCACGCTGTGGCTGGTGGCGGGCGGCGCGTTCGGGCCCGAGCGGGTCGCCGAGATCAAGGGCCGCTGTACGGGCGGGGTGTGGCTGGACCGTACGGGCCGGATGCTCGCGCTCGACCGGCAGCTCGACGACGGCCCGGTGAAGGCCGTCGCGATCGACCTGGAGCGGGGTGGCGAGGTCACGCCGCTGCTCCAGATCACGGAGCGGAGCAACGACCGGCTGCTGCTCGCCGACCCCGACAGCGGCCTGCTCCTGATCCGCTCCGACGCGCCGTCGCCGGGGCACGAGCGGCTCGGCTGGGGCGTCCTGGGCAGCCTGCTGCCGGTGCGCTTCCCGGACTGTCTGCGCCTGGACGACGCGGCGGTGACGCCGTTCGCCGTGCAGCCGGGGCAGGTGCTGATGCCGGAGAGCTGCGGGGTCGCGCTGCGGATCGACGCGGCCGGAGGCAGCTGGGTCGGCATGTGGCGGCCGTCCGCGCGCCGGATGAGCCAACTGGCCGCCCCCGTCGGCTGGCTGGCGGGATCCGGACTGTGGACGGCCGACGGGGTGCTCCGGCTGCCGTACGCGACGGCTGACACGCCCTGCGGCCTCGCCGCCCTGGAGGAACCGGCGGAACCCGCGGAACCGGTTGCGGCCGACGCGGAGACCGAGGCGGAAACCGCCGCGGAAGCCGAGGCGGAAGCGAAGGTGTGCCGTCCGATTCCGCTGGGCCAGGCGCCGTTGGCGGACCGCAAACCCGGCGCCTAGAACTGTCAGTCCCGGTGGCTAGACTCACGGACGCCGCACAGCAACAAGCGACAACTACGGGGTGAGTTCCACCATGAACAACATGAACGCGCAGGAGCCGAACGGCTCGGGCAAGCACCGCGGCCCGGCCGCGCCGACCGAGGACTCCTCGTCCTCCCCGCACGGCCGCCACCGGCGCGAGCCCGAAGCGCAGTGAACGACGAACGGCCCCCGGAGTCTCCGGGGGCCGTTCGCGTCCTCGGCCCTCAGCCCTTCTTCAGCCCCAGCACCTCCGCCGCCGCGAAGGTCTCCCCCGCCGGGCGGTCCGCGTAGTGCGGGGTGAGCAGCGCGTCCAGCTCCTCGTACGAGAAGACGTCCTTGGCCGTGTCGAACTTGGCGGCCACTTTGGGCCGGTCCACGATCGCCACCATCCCGCCGTGGACGACGAGCAGCTGCCCGTTCACGCCCGCCGCCGCCGGGGAGGCGAGATAGCCGACGAGCGGCGCCACGTGCTCGGGCGACAGCGGGTCGAGCTCGTCCTCGGCCGTCGGCTCGGCGAAGCCGGCGAACACGTCCTCGGTCATCCGGGTGCGGGCCCGGGGGCAGATCGCGTTGGCGGTGACCCCGTACTTGGCCAGCGCCAGCGCGGTCGACGTCGTCAGGCCGACGATGCCGCCCTTGGCGGCCGCGTAGTTGGGCTGCCCGGCCGAGCCCGCCAGGAACGCCTCCGAGGAGGTGTTGACGATCCGGCCGTAGACCCCGCTCTCGCCCGCCTTGGCGCGGGCGCGCCAGTGCACGGCGGCGAAGTGGGTGGTGTTGAAGTGGCCCTTGAGGTGGACCCGGATGACCGAGTCCCACTCGTCCTCGCTCATCGAGAAGACCATGCGGTCGCGCAGGATGCCCGCGTTGTTGACCAGGACGTCCAGCTTCCCGAACTCGCTCACGGCCAGGTCGACCAGGCCCCGCGCGGTCTCGAAGTCGGCGACGTCGCCGAGGTGCGCCACGGCCCGGCCGCCCGCCGCCCGGATCTCCTCGGCGACCTCCTCGGCGGGCGCGGCGGAGGCCGCGCCGGAGCCGTCGCGCCCGGGCTGCCCGTAGTCGTTGACGACGACGGCCGCGCCGAGCCGGGCCAGTTCGAGGGCCTCGGCCCGGCCGAGGCCGCGCCCGGCGCCGGTGACGATCGCGCTCAGCCCCTCAAGAGGCAGTGACGGCAGTGACGGCAGTGACATGGATGATCGCGTCCCCTCAACTCGGATGTCGGATCCAACGTCCTGGATCCCGAATAGTGGATCCAGCGGTCAGATCTCGATGCAGGTACGCAGCGCCACACCCGTCCGCATCTGCTCCAGCGCCTCGTTGATCCCCGCCAGCGGCACCCGGTGCGTGATCAGCGACTCCAGGTCGATGCGGCCGGCCCGCCAGAGTGCGATGGCCCGTTCGTACGAGCGGAGCACGTCTCCGCCCCCGTACATCGACGGCAGGATCCGCTTCTCGTCGAAGAACAGCTCGAACATGTTGAGCTGGAGGAAGTCGTCGAGGGCGCCCGCGCCGACGACGCACAGCGTGCCGCCGCGTCGGGTGGTCTCGTAGGCCGTCCGCGCGGTGGCCGACTTGCCGACGACCTCGAAGACGTAGTCGAAGCCCTCGCCCCCGGTGACGCGCTGCTTGGCGTCACCGAGCGCCTCGGGGGCGACGGCCTCGGTCGCGCCGAAGCGGAGGGCGGCCTCCCGCCGCGACTCGACGGGGTCGACGGCGACGATCTGCGCCGCGCCCTGGAGCCTGGCGCCCTGGATGGCGGAGATGCCGACGCCGCCGCAGCCGATGACGGCGACCGACGAACCGGCCTCCACCTTGGCCGTGTTGATGGCCGCGCCGAGCCCGGTCGTCACCCCGCAGCCGATGAGCGCGGCGATGTCGAAGGGCACGTCGTCGGGGATCGGGACGGCGCAACCGGCGTCGACGACGACCTCCTCGGCGAAGGTGCCGGTGCCGGCGAAGCCGAAGACGTCGCCGCCGGGGCGCTTGAAGTTGGGGGTGCCGGCGTTGAGGAAGCCGGCCAGGCAGAGCTGGGTCTGGCCGCGCTTGCAGGCGGGACAGCTGCCGCAGGCGGGCAGCCAGCACAGCAGCACCCGCTGCCCGGCGCTCAGACCCGTGACCCCGTCGCCGACGTCGAGGATCTCGCCGGCGCCCTCGTGCCCGGGGACGAAGGGCGCGGGCTGCGGCAGGACGCCGTTCATGGCGGAGACGTCGGAGTGGCACAGGCCGGTGGCCCGGACCCGGATCCGTACCTTGCCGGGGCCGAAGCCCACGGCCTCGACGTCGTCGAGGACTTCGAGCTTGTCCTGGCCTGTCTCGTGCAGTACGGCTGCGCGCATGGTGCGGCTCCCCTCGGGGCTGGTGTCAGGAGTGGTCCACGACGGTGTCGGCGAGTACGGGGGCGTCGTCCCGCTCCACGGCGGTGACGGCGACCTGGACGGTGTGCTCGTCCTGGCGCCACATCCGGATGCGCAGGGTCTCGCCCGGGAAGACGATCCCGGCGAAGCGGGTGCGGTAGCCGCGGACGCGGGTGACGTCGCCGCCGAGGAGGGTGTCGACGACCGCCTTGAGGGTCATGCCGTACGAGCAGAGGCCGTGCAGGATCGGCCGGTCGAAGCCCGCGAGCTTGGCGAACTCGGGGTCGGCGTGCAGCGGGTTCCAGTCGCCGGAGAGCCGGTAGAGCAGCGCCTGGTCCTCGCGGACGGGCCGTTCGGCGGTGGCGTCGGGCTCGCGGGCGGGGAGTTCGAGGCGCTCGGAGGGCCCGCGGTCGCCGCCCCAGCCGCCTTCTCCCCGTACGAAGATCTGGGCGTCGCTGGTCCACAGCGGCCCGTCCGCGTCGGCGGCCTCGGAGCGGAGCACGAGGACGGCGGCCTTGCCCTTGTCGTACACGGCGGCGACGCGCGAGGTGGAGACGGCCCGGCCGGCGACGGGCAGCGGGCGGTGCAGGGTGATCGACTGGCCGCCGTGCAGGACGGCGGCGAGGTCGATGTCGATGCCGGGGGCGGAGAGCCCGCCGACGACGCCCATGCCGGCGCCCGCGACGGTGGCGAAGCTGGGCAGGACGTGGAGCCGGGATTCGAGGGTGTAGCGCAGCTCGTCCGGGTCGGTCGCGGGGACGCCCGCGCCCAGGCCGAGGTGGTAGAGCTGGACGTCCTTGTGGTCCCAGGCGATCTCCGCGCTGCGGGGCTCGGCGGCGACGGCCTTGGCGGCGTCAATGGGCATCGCGTTGCTGCTCCTTGCTGCTGCTTGTTGCAGGTGGAGACCTCGGCGCGGCCGTCCGCACCGTCGACCGCGCCGAGGCCGTGCGGGGCACGAACCGGAACGCGCACTAGAACGCGTTCTAGAACGGCGATCCCCATGTATAGCGGAGGGGTCCGACGATGGGAACCCTCCTGACACCATGTCAGATACCGTGGGTACGGGCCGCGTCCGGCGCGGGACCCAGGACATTTGTCACGGCCAGGTCCGTACGCCCGAGCCTGCCGGGACCCTGCCCGCGCTCCGTAGTTTCGTGGTCATGACGAACGAGACAGCGGGAAACCGGGCGGGGGATGACATGGCGGTCGCCTTCTCCTCCGTCACCAGGACCTTCGGCGCGGTCCGCGCCGTGGACGGCATGGACCTCACCATCCGGCGCGGCGAGACCGTCGCCCTGCTCGGCCGCAACGGAGCCGGCAAGTCCACCACCATCAACCTCCTCCTCGGCCTCGACGAGCCCGACAGCGGCCGGGTCCGCCTCTTCGGCGACGCGCCCGTCCGGGCGGTCGAGGCCGGCCGGATCGGCGCGATGCTCCAGGACACCCGCCCGGTGCCCCGGGTCACCGTCCGCGAGCTGGTCGAGTTCGTGGCCCGTACGTACCCGAAGCCGCTGCCGGTCGCCGAGGCCCTGGAGCTGGCCGGCCTCACCGACCTGGCCGGCCGCCGGGTCGACCGGCTCTCCGGCGGCCAGGCCCAGCGCGTCCGCTTCGCCGTCGCGCTGGCCGGCAACCCCGAGCTGATCGTCCTGGACGAGCCGACCGCCGCGCTCGACGTCGAGGCCCGCGAGGCCTTCTGGCACTCGATGCGGGCCTACGCCCGGCGCGGCAACACCGTCCTCTTCTCCACCCACTACCTGGAGGAGGCCGACGCCAACGCCGACCGGATCGTGGTCGTCGACTCCGGCCGCGTCCTCGCCGACGGCACCGCCGAGCAGCTGAAGCGGACCGCGGGCGGCACGACCGTCTCGTTCGACCTGGCCGGCCGCCCCACCGAGGGCCTGGCCACGCTCCCCGGCGTCACCTCCGTCGAGATCCGCGGCGACCGCGCCCAGCTGCGCAGCGACGACTCGGACGCGACGGTCCTCGCCCTGGCCGCGATGGACGCGGTACGGGGCCTGGAAGTCACCCGGGTCTCGCTCAACGACGCCTTCCTGGCCCTGACCCGCCCCACCGCCACCGCCGCCGCCGCCACCGCTCACGAGTCCGAGACCCTGGAGATGTCCCGATGATCACCGCGTATGTCCGTCTCGAAGTCCGCCGCACCCTGCGCGACACCGGTTTCGCGATCTCGTCGCTCGGCGTGCCGGTGATGATGTACCTCCTCTTCACCAACCTCGGCGGCCAGGACAGCTCCGGGTACAAGGCGTACGCGATGGTCGGCATGGCGGCGTACGGCGCGCTGGGCGCCGCCCTGTCGCTCGGCAGCGGCGTCGCCGAGGACAAGTCGATCGGCTGGCTGCGGCAGCTGCGGATCACCCCGATGACCCCGCGCCAGGTGGTGACGGGCCGCGCCCTGACCGGCACGGTCGTGGTCCTGCCCGCCATCGTCGCCGTGCTGCTCGCGGGCGGACTCGTGAACGGCGTACGGCTCGACGCCTGGCAGTGGGCGGTGGTCGCCGTCGCGCTCTGGGCCGGCTCGCTGCCCTTCACGCTCCTCGGCCTCGGCAACGGCTACCGCCTCTCCGCGGCTACCACCGGCGTCGTCAACGTGGCCTGCAACCTGGGCCTTTCGGTGGTCGGCGGCCTGTGGTTCCCGGTCGAGCTGTTCCCGCACTGGCTGGCCACGATCTCCTCGTACACCCCGACCAACCGCTTCTCGGAGCTGGGCCGCGCGGTGACGGAGGGCACGATGCCGGGCGCGGCGACGGTGGCGATCCTGGCGGCGTGGGCGGTGCTGTTCGGCGGGTACGCGGCGGTCTCGTACCGTCGTTCCGCGCGGACGGCGTGACGGACGGCGTAACGGACGACGTGAAGGACGGGGACGGCCATGGCAGGGTTGCGGGACATCTGGCGGCGCAGGAGAGAGAGCGCGAAGGATCGCGGGCCGACGGGGCTGAGCCTGATGCCGTGGCTGCTGATGGGCCTGGGCGCGATCTCCAACCTCATCGACCACGAGGTGCCGAACCCGTGGATCGGCGGCCTCGGCCTGCTGGCCTTCAACACCCTCTACATCACGATCGTCCTCCGCGCCTTCCACGAGCGCACCCGCGAGACCCGGGTCACGTGGGGCCTGCTCGTCGTCCTCTGCGCGCTGACCTTCGCGCTCGCCGCCGGCTACGGCGGTGACTGGCTGCTCTTCTTCCCGCTCATGGGCCTCGCGGTGGGCTCGGTCGTCCGGCGCGGCCGACGGCTGGCGCTGATCGCGTTCCCGCTGTGCGTGGGGGTCGGGGCGGTGTCGGTCTGGCGGGAGGGCTGGGACGAGTTCGGGATCGTGTACGGGACGTTCATCTCGATCATGGTCACGGCGGCGATTCTCACCCTCAACGAGACGGTGCAGGAACTGCGGGCGACCCGCGAGGAGTTGGCCCGCACGGCCGTCGAGAAGGAGCGGCTCCGTTTCTCCCGCGACATGCACGACCTGCTCGGCCACACGCTCTCCGTCATCGTCGTGAAGTCGGAGGCCGCCCGCCGGCTCGCCCCGCGCGACCTGGACGCGGCGCTCGCGCAGCTCACGGACATCGAGTCGGTCGGGCGTCAGGCGCTGACCGAGATCCGCGAGGCGGTCACCGGCTACCGCGAGGGCAGCCTGACGACGGAGCTGGACCGCGCCCGCGACGCGCTCTCCTCGGCCGGCATCGAGCCCGTCGTACGCCAGTCGGGCCCGCCCCTGGAGCCGCAGACGGAGGCGCTGCTGAGCTGGGTGGTCCGCGAGTCGGCGACCAACGCCGTGCGCCACAGCGGCGCGTCGCGCTGCGAGATCGAGGTGGGCGGCGGACCGGAGCGGGTCCGCCTGACGGTGACGGACAACGGGCGGGGTACGGGTTCGGGGACGCCGGGCAGCGGCCTGAAGGGCCTGCGGGAGCGGGTGGCGGCGGCGGGCGGCACGCTGGTGTCGGGTCCGGGTCCGCGGGGCGGTTTCCGGGTGACGGCGGAGCTGCCGGTGGAGGTCGCCGAACCCGCCGGTGCGGCCTAGCCGATGCTCTGCACGGAGTCGTTCCCGCTGACGGTGGCCTGCTGATCTCCGGAGTCGGGGCCGTGATCGAGCACCTTGGTGGGGCCCTTGGTGGGGCCCTGGCCGGCGCCTTGATCGAGCCCGAGGAGGCCGACGAGCCCGGCGTCGCGGGTGCCGTCGGACGCGCCGTCGGCGGCAAGGGCGTGCGGTGCGGCGGCGAGGCCGAGGGCGGCAGCGGCGAGGAGTGCGGCGGCGAGGGTGCGCTGGGTGGTGTTCATGCCGTGCCAACGAGCGGGACGGGACGGGGGATGCGATCCGGACAGTCTGCGGGAGTGCGCCCCGCCACACGGGGAGCACGAGACAGCAAGATCATCTCCAGCGGGCCCCCTTCCCGGCGGAGCATTTCGTTCCCCGACCCCCGGAACCCACCCTCACAGCAAGATCAACTTCGTTCAAGTCTGCACTTTTCGCGGGAGGTTGTCCGCATCACGACCAACCGACTCGCGGCGATTTCCGCCGGACCGACACCCCCTAGTACGGATTGAAACAGCCGGGGGCATATGACCAACCCTCGGCCGCACAACCATGAGGGGGTTTCCATGTCTTCGAGCATCACCCGCCGTACGGCACTGGGCGTGGCCGCGGGCGCGGCGGCCGGCGCCGCCGCGGGCCTCGCCCTGGCGGTCCCGGCGCAGGCCACGACCGCCACGGCTTCCGCTCCGGACTCGTTCGACGAGGTCTACCAGGGCCGCCGCATCAGGGGCGGCCCCGCGCAGAGCACCGGCCACCACGGAGGACATCACGGGGGCGGCCACGGCGGCTACAGCGTCACGATCGACGGCGAGGAACTGCACGTCATGCAGAACGCCGACGGCACCTGGATCAGCGTGATCACCCACTACGAGCCGGTCGCCTCGCCCAGGGCCGCCGCCCGCGCGGCGGTACGCGAACTCCAGGGCGCCGCGCTCGTCCCGCTCTCCCAGGCCTGATCCGCTCACACGCTCATCCGCACCAGGAGCCGCACCACCATGACCGTACGCAAGAACCAGGCCACGCTCACCGCAGACGAGAAGCGCCGCTTCGTCAACGCGCTCCACGAACTGAAGCGGAACGGCCGCTACGACACCTTCGTGACGACGCACAACGCCTTCATCATGGGCGACACGGACAACGGCGACCGGGTCGGCCACCGTTCGCCGTCGTTCCTGCCCTGGCACCGGCGCTTCCTCATAGAGTTCGAGCAGGCGCTGCAGTCCGTCGACCCGACCGTCACCCTCCCCTACTGGGACTGGACGGCCGACCGCACCACCGCCGCCTCGCTCTGGGCCCCGGACTTCCTCGGCGGCACCGGCCGCGCCCGCGACGGCCAGGTCACCGACGGCCCGTTCGCCCGCTCGGGCAACCGCTGGACGGTCAACGTCCGCGTCGACGGCCGCGACTACCTCCGCCGCGACCTGGGCGCCGGCGGCCGCCGGCTGCCGACGCGCGCCGAGGTCGACTCGGTCCTCGCGATGGAGACGTACGACTCGGCCCCCTGGAACAGCGCCTCCGACGGCTTCCGCAACCACCTCGAAGGCTGGCGCGGCGTGAACCTCCACAACCGCGTCCACGTCTGGGTCGGCGGCCAGATGGCGACCGGCGTCTCCCCGAACGACCCGGTGTTCTGGCTCCACCACGCCTTCATCGACAAGCTCTGGGCCACCTGGCAGTCCCGCCACCCCGCCTCGCCCTACCTCCCGGCGGCCGGCACCCCGAACGTCGTCGACCTCCACGACACGATGCGCCCCTGGAACAACGTCACCCCGGCGGACATGCTCGACCACACGGCCCACTACACCTTCGACACGGCGGCCTGACGACCGCACCGGCTCAAGAGGACGACGCCGACGTGACCGAGGACCACACCCCGAACCACTGCTCGGCGCCGTACTCCTCGAACCGCTCCACCTCACCGAACCCCAGCTTCGCCGCCAGCCGCATCGCGCGTTCGTTTGCGGTCCGGGTGACGAGCACCACCGGCTCTCCGGGCAGCGCGCCGGCGAACCATTCGAGCGCCGCCGCGCACGCCTCGGCGCCGTACCCGCGCCCCCACGCCTGCGGCAGGAACATGTAGCCGAGCTCGGCCTCTCCGCCCTCCACCCGGACATGTCCCGGCCGCTCCGCGTCGCGCCGGTCGAACGTGACCATGCCGATCATCGCTCCGTCGGCCTCGACCACGAACAGCCCGAACCGCCGCCCGGGCACCTCGGGCATCGCCCGCTCCAGCTCGTGACGCGGCCGAGCGCCACCGACGTACGTCCCCACCTCCGGCGACGCGAACAGCTCGACGAACGCCGCCCGGTCCCGGGCCTCGGCCCCGCGGAGCACGAGCCGCTCGGTCGCTATCGGTGCGGGTGGCCAGAGGACGGATCCACGTTCTGTCATGGCGGGCAACCTACACGGCGCGCCCCAACAGGTCGGCGGAACTACGCTGTTCCTCGTGAACGAGATGCCGCAGGACCACCGCCCCTCGAAGTCCGTCCGGGTCCTCCTCGCCGAGGACCAGGGCATGATGCGGGGCGCGCTCGCCCTCCTCCTCGGCATGGAGCCGGACATCGAGGTCGTGGCCCAGGTCGGCCGCGGCGACGAGATCGTCCCCACGGCGCTCACCGCCCGGCCGGACGTCGCCCTCCTCGACATCGAGCTGCCGGGCCGCTCCGGCCTCGACGCCGCCGCCGACCTCCGCGACGAGGTCCCCGACTGCCGCGTCCTGATCCTCACCACCTTCGGCCGCCCCGGCTATCTCCGCCGCGCGATGGAGGCCGGCGCGGCCGGCTTCCTCGTGAAGGACGGCCCGGTCGAGGACCTCGCCGAGGCCATCCGCAAGGCCCTCCGAGGCGAGACGGTCATCGACCCGGCCCTCGCGGCCGCCGCCCTCAGCGCCGGCCCGAACCCGCTGACGGCCCGCGAGCGCGACGCCCTCGGCGCCTCCGTCGACGGCGCGACGATCGCCGACATCGCGGCCACCCTCCACCTCTCGGAGTCGACGGTCCGCAACTACCTCTCCTCCGCCATCGGCAAGACGGGCACCCGCAACCGCATGGAAGCGGTGCGGGCGGCCCGCCAACAGGGCTGGCTGTAACAGGATCGATACCGATCAGGCTCCTGATGATCTCTTCTTTCTCTGCATGGCGCGAGCCGAGCAAGCCAAACCGAGCGCGGGGCTGGGGACCCCACGTGGCCCAATGCGGGCAAGTGTTCACCGCTTCGGAAAGCAGACCCCCCGACCAACCTCACCCACACCTGCAACGCGCTGCTCCGCAATGCCCGCCTTCGCACCCTGCTCCTGGAACAGGGCGTCGAACTTGTCGTGATCAAGGAACTCCTCGACCACGCCAACATCGGCGTCACCGCCACCGTCTACGCCCACGTGCGAGTCCGACTCCAGTGCGACGCCATCGACACTCTGGGCCATGCTCTCGGCCGCCAGGAAGACGACCCCGCCCCACCAGCCGCGGCCGTCGTCCGCTGACGTTGCCGTCAAACGACTCAGAAGCCCACCAGAAACAAACTCTGGTGGGGCTTCCGGCGATATGACTACCTTGCGGATTGGTGCAACGCGGCACAATGCCAGGCTTACACTGCGACATTATGCGCTTCCACCACTCCGGGACCTGCGCGCTGTCCGCTCGCTCCGCACCCTGGCGCCTGGTTCTCCATTCCACCGGATTCGGCACCAACTCCTGAAAATTTCCTTTCACCAGGGCTTCGATGGTCCTGAGGATCTCGGCCCTTGTTACCGAGCGGACGACCAGCAAGTTAGGATCGGTAAAATACGCACGATCCGAATCCAGATCACCATCGAGTTCTTGAACCAGGCGAGCCCGGTCGTAGACCGTAAGTTCGAACGATCGATTCCCTGCACTCACGACCACTCCCACCAGATAGCCTATGGCCTCGGTCTCATGGTCCTGCAACCTCACCCGCCGCTTGCGTAGCTTCCTCGACTGGGCCAGACTTCGCCGCATCCGCTTCCACGACCTCCGGCACTCAACCGCGACCCCTCTCCTGGAGCAGGGCGTGAACCTCGTCATCATCAAGGAACTCCTTGGCCACGCCCACATCGGGCGTCACCGCCGGCATCTACGCCCACGTCGGCTCCGCCTCTACGCCAAGCCATCGACTCCCTGAGCACGTCCTCGGCCACGCAGAGGACCCCCTGACAAGCTGCCTGCCGCAACGCTCGTCCGCTGACGTTGCCGTCAGCGTGGCCGTCAAACGCCCTAGATGTGTTGTCCGGGGACGTTGGTGACACGCGTGCTGGGTTCTTGAACGGGTGAGGGCCTCCGGGTTCGGTGTGGATTGCGACATCTGCACCGATCCGAGGAGGCCCTCGTGCCCCGCTGACCGAGACCGGGCGTCTTCGCCTGGCCCGCTGTGTCGTCGAGGACGGCTGGCCGCTGCGCCGGGCAGCGGAGCGTTTCCAGGTCAGCCACACCACCGCCGCCCGCTGGGCCGGCCGCTACCGGCAGCTCGGCGTCGCCGGAATGAGTGACCGCTCCAGCCAGCCCCATCACCAGCCCCGACGGACGCTGGCCGAGCTCGAGGCGGAGGTAGTCCGGCTCCGGCGCGAACACCGCATCGGCCCGCTGCGGCTGGCCATCCGGTGCCGCATCGCGGCCTCGACCGCCCACCGCATCCTCGTCCGCAACGGGCAGCCGCCCCTGACGGCCCTGGACCAGGCAACCGGCGAACCGATCCGCCGCTACGAACGCGCCCGACCCGGCGAACTGGTCCACATCGACGTCAAGAGGCTGGGCCGGATCCCCGACGGCGGCGGCCACAAAGTCCTCGGCCGGGCGGCCGGCAGCCCCAACAAGGACCGCGGAGGCGGCGCCGGATACGCCTACCTCCACACCGCCCTCGACGACCACAGCCGCATCGCCTATACCGAGGACCTGCCCGACGAGACCGCACCGACCTGCGCAGCCTTCCTGACCCGGGCCACCGCCTACTTCGCGCCCCTGGGCATCTGCATCGAGCGGGTCCTGACCGACAACGCCTGGGCCTACAGCAAGAACACCTGGCGCGACACCTGCCGCGACCTGGGCATCAGCCCCCGCTGGACCAGGCCATGGCGCCCCCAGACCAACGGCAAAGTCGAACGCTTCCACCGCACCCTGCTCGAGGAATGGGCCTATCAGCGGCCCTACACCTCAGACCACGAGCGCATGGAAGCGTTCACCGACTGGCTGCACTGGTACAACTACCACCGACCCCACACCGGCATCGGCGGCCAAACACCCGCCAGCCGCGGCACCAACCTCTCCAGACAGCACACCTAGAGCCCCCGCCAATTACCGACTCGGCGGGGGCTCCCAATATGCGCCCAAGGGAACTCTGAAACCCTCGGCAATCTACCCATCGGTGCGCCGGTGGCGTCGGCGCTTACGACAGGTTATGCCAGGCGTGGCTACAAGTTCCTCGGCACTCCGTTTCTCTTCGTCGCGTGTCAGCTACTGCAAACGCAGACAAGAGGACACGAAATGATTTCACGTACTCACCGGGGGGCAGATTTATGATCTTCCCCATCTGCTCGAGAATCGGTTCCCGGACAATCAGCACTGCCGGGGTCATGGTCGGCTTGACGCCTGATCGCGGTAGCCCCTCACGCGCGTCGTTCACCGTTGCATGGGCCTGCATGGCGTAACGAACAACCTCGTGCAGTACCGCCTTCTGCTGCGCCTGTTCCAATGAGGAGAACCAGGTCACAGCATCGTCCAGGGCGCGGAGCCCTTGAGCGACCTCGTTGATGACGCGCTCTGACACTCTCAAGTCCTCACCTGCTCCGGGGCTCGAATACCACGTACGGCCTATTCCGATCCAGCTCTGCATAGTCGGGACGGTTCGGATTATAGCTTTGCCAGAAGTCTCGACCGCGCCCGCTGCCTTCACCATCACCCATCCCTCTTGGCAGCGAATTCTTGACACTGTGACGAGTTCTGGACGGGCCAGACAGGATATAGTCCCAGTCTGACGTCGGGTTGGGGGTTCCGTTTGCGCGGCTTCCGACCACGATGATTGGCTGCCCCGCCTTGTCGGCGGCGTTCTGAATTCGCTTGGCATCATTCGGGCTGATACCAGCTTCCGATGTCGTTCTCAGGCCAGGTCCACACCACCCGTTAGAGTTGTGAACCAGGACCGGAGTCTGTCCCGCCAGCACATAGTACGTGTGAAGGTCGTCAACCGTGAGGTTGAAGGTGCGGGCCCTCTTGGCGAACCCTCTATTGCCGACCACCGTGACGGTCTTGCCCCGGTCAGTCAGCAGAGTCATGCCCTCGGCCAGCTCACCCGCAGGGACCCAGCGACGCTCGGACGGCGACCAGAACGGGTGCTCGTGGGTCGCGGTCAGCTTCTCTTGACCGCGTGGCGTCGAGATTACGAGCTCGTTGAAGAGTTTATCGTCCTCAGTGACGATGCGACGCGTGACTTTCCTGATCCCAGACTTACCGGTCTCGGGATCGGTAGCACGAACCTCGTCACCGACTTCGATCTTATCGATATCCTTCGTCGTTCCGTCGGCCATGAGCACATCGGTGCCAGCAAGGAAGCACTTACAGCCCCGGATCCCTTCCATAGCCAGTACGACAGGGAGTCCCGAATTACTGCAGACGGGGCACGTGTCTACCGATCCGATGCTGTCGACATGCTTCCATCCGCCATAGAACTTTCGGATGGCACCGCATGGATCATTCATTCCGCCAAAGCTGCACTGCTCGCGGTAATAGAGCTCGAGATTGAGTTCATAGCTCAGGACATCATAGTACCCCTGGTTGGTGCTCCGGAGTTGCCTCTCGCTCGGGTACCCAGTGGTCAGCCATTCCTTGGCCAACGTCTCGGGAAGGAGCGGGGCTTTCCCGTCACCCAGGTCATCGACACTGCTTGTCCCAGGAGAATTGTGCGACCGCTTGCAGTCCGGGTCGTTGTGACATTCGGCCCCGCCGGTGGTCTTACGGTCTCCGTCGTTGTTGTCGCTGCCGTCGTTGTTGTAATCCTGCTCGTAGCAGGAATTACCGTAAGCGCCACACGTCTCTCGCTGCCCAGTCGGGTCCGATGTCGTGGCCGGGTGCTGGTTCGCGTAGCTGTAGCCGTTCAGCGACTGATGCTGGTCCATGGAGAGCAGCGGGTCGACACTGATGAACTGGCCGATTACCGGGTCGTATTCGCGGGCGCCAATGTGGGTGAGGCCCGTGGTCTTGTCGGCTGTCTTGTCCAGGAAGCCCCGGTCCGTCGGCCAGGTGCCGACGGAGCCGCCGCGCTCGGCGCCGAAGGGCGTCATGTAGCGCTTGGTGACCTTCTGGGTGGTGTCCGAGGTGACCGCGAGGCTCTGGGTGCCGTGGTGGTCGCCGGCCAGGTACTGGACCTGGGCCGTGCCGGACTGGTTGGTGCGGATCGCGGTCGCGGCCCCGCCCGCGGTGTACGTGCGCTGAGCCCAGGCCGACTTGCCCACGGGCAGGTGAAGTTCCGTGGCTCCGGCGTACAGGACGCGCTCGCCGTCCTTTGAGCCGCGGAGCAGCAGAGTGCCGTCGGCGTCGTAGACATAGTCCGTGACGTTGGTGCCCTCCGTCAGCGTGGAGAGCTGGCCCTCGTTGGACCATGCCAGGACCTGCTGCCCCGTCGTGCCCGGGCGCTTGATCGTGTTCCCGGACGTGTCGTAGTCGTAGACCTTGTCCTTCGCCAGGTCGGCCGCCGTGCCGCAGTCGGTGCGGGTGGTGGTGTAGCGCAGCGCGTGCGGCTGCTTGGCCGGGTCGTAGCAATACGTCGTCGTGGTGTCGCCACCCGCCCCGTGCTGCGTCTCCTTCAGTCGCTGGCCACCCTGGTTGTAGGTGTACGACGTCCAGTACGGAGCCGGTCCGTCGAGCGTGCTCGCGGAACGGGCGTCCGAGCACTTCAGCGACGTTGGCGTCCACGCCTCTGCCAGACGGCGGTAGCCGTCGTAGGCGAAGCACTGGGTCTCGGCCTTTCCGGTCCCGCCCATCGTGGTCGGGTCGGCGATCGACAGAACGTTGCCCGCCAGATCGTAGGTGTACTTCAGGTCCTGCAGCAGGTACGGGTGCGTCTGGTCGGTCACGCTGCTCTGCGTGAGGCGGCCAGTGCCCGGCTCGTACACATTGGCTATGTAGACGTTCTTCGCGCCCGTACCCCCCGTGCCGAGGGTCACCTTCTCGACCTGGCCGAGAGGGGTGTAGCCGACGTTCTGGAGGTACCCGGCGAGTCCCGACATTCCGGTGATCAGGCCGAGATCGTTGTAGGTGTAGCTGACGATCTCCGAGGGCAGTCCGCCCAGCGCCGGCTCGGTGCTGGTCAGCAGCGTGCCGTCGATGTCGTAGCTGCTCGAGAAGTCAAGCGTCGCCGGGATGGTGCCGGCCTTGACGAGCGGCTCCTCAGCGGGGAGCAGTAGCTGCGTCGTGGTGGGACGCGACATGCTGTCGTACGCGGTGACCTTCTTCGTGTACGGCAGTCGGCTGCTCCCGACCGTCGCGTAGCTCGTGGACGTCGCCGGCAGCCCCCGGAAGGGCGTGTCGTACGTGCGGTTGGTCAGCAGTGTCGCGGGACTCTTGGTTCCGGCCCAGGTGTTCGTCGGGCGGTTGAGCTCGTCGTACTCGGTGAGGACCGTCTTTCCGCCGCCCGTGGTCGTGATGACCCGGTCGAGCGTGTCGTAGTCCGTGGTGGTCGTGCCCTTGTCGGGGTCGGTGGTCGCTACCTGGCGTCCGAACAGGTCGTAGGTGTAGGTCCACTGCGCCTTGTCGGGACCGGTGATCGACTGCTGCTTGTTGTCCAGGGCGTAGGTGAACAAGGAGGACGTGTATGCCGTCCCGAGACCGCCGCCGTACGCGGGGTCGGCCGGGGTCTCGCCGGCGTACTCACGCGTCTCGACGGTCCGGCCGCGCGCATCGCTGATCGTACGGGTCGCGGAACCGCCCGTCAGCGCGCTCGTCGCGACCGAGTCACCGGTGTAGGTGGTGGTGATTGTGCCCTTCGCCACGCCGTACACGCGCAGCGTGCTGGAGATCGCCCGGCCCGCGCCGTCGAATTCGATGTCGGTCTGGGTGGGGGCCTCACCGTATTCGGCACGCGCGTACACGCCGTTGGGTGTGGTCGGCGTATCGAAGATGCCGGAGTGCGTCTGATACACCAGCCCCCGCGTGTCGTACCGCGTGTCGGTCAGCAGCCGTCCGCCCGAGGGGGTCGGTGACTGCGTCTGCAGCGGACGCAGCAGCGAGTCATAGATCGCGTAGCTGGTGTTGTAGGTGGTGCCGTCCTTCCTCAGGGAAGAGGTCGAGACCCAGGACTGCGTGGTGTTGCTCAGGTTGTAGGCGTACTTGGTGTTGGGTGTCTGCCCCAGGCTGTGGGAGCGGTTGGGCAGCCACACGTCGGTGAGCCGGCCGAGCGCGTCGTACGCGAGCTCGGTGTGCTTACCGTTCGCGTCATAGGTGTGCAGTGGCTGACCGCGCTTGGGGTCGAGGAGGGTCAGAACAGGGTGGCTCTTCGCGTTGAGCACTCTGGTCGTGGTCAGCGGGCCCGCGTCGCTGGGCGTGTACGTGGTCTGGCTGGTCACCAGGTCGTTCACGTCGGTCGTCGACGTGGGTCGGCCGAGGGCGTCGTAGCCCGTGCCGACGAGCTTCTGCCAGGTGGGCGTACCACCCGCGGCATAGCCCTTGGCCCGCCCGGTCCAGGTGGGCAGGCCCTTGGTCGGCGTCATGGACTCGGTCCAGTCGGTGGCGCCGTCATAGGCCACTGCCGCGTCGGAGAGGACGTCACCGCGGGTCTTGTCGTCTGTGGGCCATGCCAGGTCCGCATCCGCCACCGAGCACGACTTGCCGACGGTGCGGATCCGGGAGGCCAGCCTGGTGAGGCCGGCGGCATCATTGCGGGCGTACCAGGTTCGCGTGCAGGTCTCGTCGCCGCTCTTGTTGTAGTCGCCCGAGTCGTAGACCGTGCTCGCCATGCCGTAGGAGTCGAACGTCGTCTGGACCGCCCGGCGCCACCACGTGTCGGACGCGGTGAGGTACGTGTAGGTAGTGGTCAGCTTCGTCCGCACGAAGCGGGCCACATGGTCGCCTGCGTCCGGAACGTCACTCTGCCGCGCGGTTTCCTGGGACCACGGCTGGTGCGCGATAGCCGAGATCGGAGTCGTTCCGTTATACGTCACCTGCTCACGCAGCTGCCCGGAGTACTGGTCGCTGTCGGTCAGGGTCGAGGCACCCACCGAAGGCTGTGCCAGCGGTGCAATGCTCACGGCCTTGGCGGTGCCGTCGGCGTTCTTGTCGCCGTTCATGCCTTGCATATAGAGCGAGATGCTCTTGGAGCGCGGCTGGGTGGCGCTGTTGGCTCCCTTGTAGACCGTGACCTGCCGGTAGCCGCGCCAGTCGGACCAGGTCCGTTCGTTCTTCGGCGTGAGCGGGTCGTCGTTGTAGTGCCAGGCGGCGCCGCTGTACTCGTAGGCGTTCTCGACGGCGTCGTTCTGGCCGGCCGGATCGGACTCGGTCACGCCGAGCACACGGTACTTGTGGAACCAGTCCACCGAGGCGTCCGGGGAGCCGTTGATGTTCCAGAACTGCGGGTAGCAGTTGCGGGTGTTGGAGTCCTGCGCTGCCGCGAGTACCTCGCTTCGGACGCACTCCTTGTCCGAAAGGGTCACCGTGGTGATCGCACCGGTCTCCGTCGTGACAGTGGAGATACGCGGGCGCGTCAGAGGCAGGATGTCATCCGTGGCATCTACGCGGTTGTGACGCATCTGGTAGGTGAACGAGACCGGTTTCATCGGGATCTCGGTTGCCCCGGCCTTGGCCGACCGCGTGATCGACATCAGTGCCAGAACCTGGTCCGAGGTATCGCCGATGTCACCGCCGTCCAGGTACTGCTGCGTGAAGTTCCATGAGTCGACAGGGTCGTAGACGGACGTCGTGGCGTTCCACGAGAAGGTGTCGACGCCGGTCAGGCGCTTGCGCGTGAAGAACGAGGGTGACGCCGCCAGGCAGTCCGTGGAGTCCTTGGCACAGATCGAGTCGAACGGGACGTCAGGCCAGTTCTGGGAAGTCGCCTTCGTCAGTGAGCTGCAGTCCGCGGCCGTGCACCGCTCGGCGTAGGTGAAGGTCACCTTCGCGTCGGCGTCGTCCGTGAAGAGGCTCCCGTTCACGTCCTTGCGCAGGCCGTACTTGATCTCCTTCAGGTAGCCGCCACGGGCATATACGGCGTTGGCCGTGGTGGCCTTGTTCTTCTTGTAGTAGTTGGTCTCCTTGGCGTACCAGTACGTGGCCGCGTTGCCGCGAGTGTCCTCGACGTAGTCGAGGTTCCACCGCCACGCCTGGAGCAACGAGCGGTCGGCGAAGGCGCTGCCCTTGTCGTATCCGGGCTCGCCCGAGTCGTCACCGAACACCGGAACGTTCCAGGTGGAGTTCGTGCGCTCCGTGGTGGCGCCGGGGAGCTTGCTCAGGCCGAAGACGTACTTCGTCCCGTCACCGGTGACGACCGTCCAGTACTCACCGTCGTCGTCGTTGTTGTCTGCCCCGGTGGAGCGGGTCACCTTGGAAGCGTCGTCGTTCTCCAGGCGCCATGTGGTGTCGGAGACCTTCACCAGCCGGGAGGACTTGCCGTTCAGGACGATGCGGGCGTTGTCGTACTTCCAGCAGAGGTCGAAGACGTCGGTCTGCCCGTCCTTGTCGCAGCTGCCGTAGGAGCGCTCGATGTAGGACTCGGTCAGGGAAAAGCCCTCACCGACCGAAGTGCTCTGGTTGTTGGTGGCAGCGGTGCGGCCGTCGACGCTTCCGGAGTCGTAGGAGAGCCCGAGCGACGGCGTCGGGCCGGCCGCGGCCGGCGGCAACGTGAAGCCGTAGTTCCAGGTGAAGGAACCGGAATTGCCGCCGGCCGACCAGGACGACGACGCCGAAAGCGGGGTGGCACCGTAGTCGCCCGTGCCCTTGGGCGACTGGCTGCCCGCGGACGAGGCCGTCAGAGCCATCACCGTGGTGCCGGAGACGGACGTGCCGAGTTGCGGCGTCAGACCCCGGTCCGTCGCGCCCAGGCGGACCTTGCCGGTGACCGTGAGGCTCTGGGCGTCGTTGTGGGAGGCGATCGGCGTTTGCGTGCGGCACTCGGCCTTCTGCGGAGTCGTCACCGCACAGGCCGGCAGTTCCACGAGATGCAGCCGGCCCGACCAGCCGCCGCCGACAGCCGAGGCGAAGGCGCGGTAATCAACGCGGACTTCGGCCTGGCCGGGGCTGTCTGCGGTGGCGGTCAGCACAACGCCGGTGATGCCGAGCCTGTCTGCAGCCTTCTGGTCCAGGACCTCAAGATGGGCTGTACCGGTGGCGCTCGGCGCCTTCGCGGTACCTCGCACCGATGTGACGGCGACCGGCAGGCCGCCAGGGACCGACTTCGTCCTGGCCCCCCGAAGCGGAAGCTCCGCGGCGGCAGCACGAGGCCACGTGACATGCTGCTCGGCACGGGCCCGGGCCGCCTCGGCATTGTTCTTCTTCCGGTCGTTCGCGACGTGCTCGTGGGCCTTCTTCGCCCCCAGCCCGGTGACTGCTCGGACCTTGCTGACCCGCTGTGCCGGCAGGTTGATGCTCCCGAGTCCACCGCCATCGGCTGCCTGCGCCACCGGCGTCAGTCCCACTGGTACGGACAGCGCCAGGACGAGCGGCAGCGTCACACGCCGGCGACGTTCCTTCCACCGCGCGCGCTCAGCCGCGGTTCTGGTCCTGCTCATGCCAAATGTCACGGATTCTTCATCCCCACCCTGAATTCGAGAGAGTTGCGTGTTGACCGGCCCAGAAGGCCGGGGAGGCGGCACCGACCTGCGGTGCCGCCTCCGGTGTCAGTCGGTCGACGTGTACTTCTCGACCTGCTGAGCGGTTGTCATCGCCCCGGTCCACAGCCGTACGTCATGGATGTCTCCGGTCATGAACGACAACGGGGCCCCGTTCGCGAAACCGCTGCCCACGGTGAAGTCACCCGAGCCGGTCTTGGCGGTGAACTGCTTCGGCGCGCTCCGGTCGATCTGCACCCACAGCGAGATCGCCCCCGGCTCCCCGCCCAGTACGGCGGGCGCGGCCTGCGCGTCGTACACACCGGTCAGACGTACCGACGTGCCCAGACTTGCCGCTTCCTTCGACTCGACGAACTCGCCCTCCTTGCCGTCGGCGCTCACGCGACCGAAGCGCCAGAGGCCTGCCTTCTGCATCACGGGATTGCCCTTGTCATCGAGGACCGGGACCCCGTACTCGTCGGTCACCGGGACGCTTCCGGTGACCGTGAACCACAGCCCCCAGGAAGATCCGTCGGTGCTCGGCTGAGCGAACACCTGAGCCATGTCGCCTGTGCTCATCGCCTGGACGCTGGACTTGTCCAGCGACACCTCCGTCGTGAGCGTGAAGGATCCGGTCTCGTCGACCAGAGGACCGCCCTTGGCGGCGGCGGAGTCCTTCTCGGCGCCCACGAAATGAAGCGCGTCACCTACAACGGTCGCCCCCGACAGAGTCAGCTGCCTGCCGTATCCGGAGGTCGTGTCGGCGAGATCGGTGGTCGCGCCGACCACGGGCTTCCAGTCTGCTACCAGTTCCGTTGCCGTAAGACCGTTGGGCAGGACCGCCTTGGCTTCGTCGGCGATCTGGTCGCTGTTCAGCGCCTCCTGCCAGACGGACACCTCGTCTACGGAGCCCGGGAAGTAGTCGACGTAGTTCCCCTGGTACTTCGCCCGGCCGATCTGAAGCGCGCTCGTGGTCACGACCGGCGGGGCCACGACCGTGTGCGTGCCTTGCGACCGGCCATTGACGTAGAACTCGATCTGCCCCGTGCTCGCGTCGTACACGCCGGCCAGGTGCGTCCACACGCCCATGGGCGCGGGGTCCTTGGCCACGACGATCTGGGTGCTGATGTTGCCGCCTGCTACATCGGTCGTCGCCGTCCTTAGCGACCACTTGCCGAGACTGGACAGGTAAGAAAGGTAGAAGGAGCTGAAGTAGGAACCGTCCTGGCTCAGGACCGTGACGTTGCCGGCAGGCTTGGCATTGAGGCGGACCCACGAGGCGATCGTGTACGACTTCGTGACGTCGAGGACTCTCGCAGGAGTGGCGGCGTAGGCGCCGGTACCGCTGAGCGACATGCCGCGGTCCTTCTCCGGAGTCGTCAGCAGGTTTCCATTCGCGTCCTTGAACCAGTTCTCGCCGCGCCGACCGCGCTCGTCGCGAACGGCACCGCCGTAGAGGGCCGCATTCTGGCGAGGCGCACTCGTGGCCGTGCCGGAGTCGACAGCGGCCGACCCGTCCGGCTCGCTGAAGTTCCAGCGGCCGACCGGCCCCTCGCTTTCGGCGACGTTGACCTTCACGATGGCCGGTTCGCTCCAGCGGCCGACCTCGTCCTTACCTCGGACTTTCAGGAGCTTGAGGCCCGCCGTCCGAGGAATGACGGTGTCTCCGGTCTTGCCGACCGCCAGCTCGGTGTAGGTGGTGTTCTCATCGGGGAACGCGTACTTGTACTGGACGAGCTTGGAGCCGACGGAGTCCGCGGTAGCGGCAGTGAAGGTCAACGGCCGGTTGGGACCACCGACGGGCGGGCAGTTGATGGGATCCGTCAGGTCGTCGCTGGTGCAGATCTTGTCGTACGGCGCCGTCAACGTGATCTTGGGAGGAAGGGGAGTTTCGGTGTCTACGTCGAAGTAGCACCAGTTGCTGTAACCGGACGACTGGGAGTAGGTGCCATTGTCATAGAACGCCTGAGTGAGCGCCGCGAAGCGGTAGATGCCACCGTTGGCAAGAGATGTCTCCCACTTGTACGCCACCTTGGAGTTGTCCCCGACGAAGTTCGGGTCCGAGGGGCGGGAGACTCCAGTTCCCCTCCACGCCCACGTGCCGTCCGTGCCCTTGGTCCACTGCTCGACACGGAAATGCGCTCGCAGCTTCGCGCCCGTCTCTCCACCTGCCGCGGTCTGCGGGGTGGCGTTCAGCTGAGGCTTCGGGTCGGCGATCATGTCCGGGTCCAGATGATTCGTGCTGCAGATATTCCCCGACCCGGTGACGATCGCCGCGCCGGTGGGAACCGCCGGAAGGGCGACGTAGCTCACGGCCAGCACGGCATCGTTCCTGAAACGCTTCCAGGCCGAGGCGTCGGACTCGTCATGGGCGCGGATTTCGAGCGTCAGTCGCGAGAACTTACCGGCCGCGAAATCACGCACGGTCGGCGTGAGGTTCTCGTTCGTCTCGTCCGGGTTGTCGTTGAACTCAATCGGCGCGTCCGGCGAGTTCGGGTCACAGAGAGAACCGCGTCCTGCTGAGACGTAGCGGTCGACCAGCCAGTCGAGCTCGGTCGGGCGACTCGACCAGGTCGTCGACGAGGAGATGTTGTTCGTGCGCACGAGATCCACCCAGCGCGGATCGCACTGGAATGCCCACGGCTCGGTCACACGGAAGGTCGCGTCCAGGACCTTCTTGCCGCGCAGGCTGTCCGGCGCGAATTCGAAGTAGAGCTTCTGGACGTAGCCGGGGCCGCAGTAGTAGCCGTTCCACGAGCCGCACTTGCCCGCGCCCTGGCCCTGGCCGTCGCTGCCGTTGCCCCAGCCGTACGACTCGTAGCCGTCGGACCGGAGGAGCGTGCGCTCGGACTCGCCCCAGGTGACGGTGGGGTCGATGAAGAGGGGATAGTCGTCCGACGCGGTGTTGGTCAGCATGTCCGCGTCCGGGACGACCGACAGCGAGTCGTGGGTGACGTTGACGTCCATACGGGAGACGTTGTCGCCCTGCCCGGGCGCCAGGCCCGTGCCGGAGGCCGCCTGCTCGGACGGATCGCCCGGCGTCGGCTGCACGTCGTCAGCGGCGAGGGCGGTCCGAACGAGCTGCGGAGCGGTACCGGAGTCGGTGGTGGAAGCGGCGGTGGGCTCAGCTGCCGGCTGGCCGGCCGAGTCCCACATCCGTGCCGGCGGGGAACGGAAGACGGTGTTGCCATTGCCGTCGACGGCCGCGAGGTTGCCGGCGGCGCCCTTGCGGATGGCGAGGCCGTCCGTCTTCAGGTCGAAGGTGAGCTCCTTGAGCGCCGGGTTCGCGGCGGCCTCGGGCGTCTTGACCACGAGGACCTGCTGGAAGCTCTCGACGGTGGCCGTGACCTTCAGGTCGACGTCCGGCAGGACGTTGCGGTAGACCGCGTTGGCTCCGTCGAGCTCGGGCGCGGGAAGGTCACCCTTCCAGTCCAGCTCCATCGACCGCCCCTCATCGGCGATCTTGACGAGCGGCGTGCTGTCGGCGCCGCCCGAGAAGGTCATCTCGGCCGAGGCCGCCTTCGGGCCGACGGTGCCGTCGGCACGCTTCTCAAGCGTGGCGTCCGGGGTCTGCCAGCCGCCGCCGGGCTTGGCGACGCGAATCGGCACCGAGTGCTGTTCCAGCGTGAAGGTGAATCCATCGGGATTCGCGAACACGCTGGTCCGCTCGCCACGCTCGCCCTGGACCTCGACGCGCTGGCCGGAAGCCTTGGCATCTTCGAGCGCCTGATGCGCTTCGTCGAGCACGGGCGAATCCACGGCCGGCATCGCCGCCTGGGCTGCCGGAAGCGGAACCACCAGCCCGACGGCCATAGCCGAAATGGCGACCACGGTACTTCGGGCACGCCGAAGCACCAGCTGTCTCTTCACAATCCCCACCCCTGCATCGCGCAAAGTTCACAGTCGGTGGGTCACCCAACGGCATGACTCGCTGCCGCGTCAAGGACGTTTGTCATGTCCGGAAGAGGAGATTCCGCCTAGGTAAATGCCCCCATAAGGCCATACAGTCGATGTCAGCCATCACCGATTGAAACTCTTCATCGATTACGGAAAGTCACGACCTTGACCATAGGTGCGCGCACAACCAGCCCCCTCATTCGCCACTCAATCCGCCACCCGGAGTCGCAAACACGTTCGACCGGAATATGAGATTCCAATAAACGTGCGCAGCGTCACCACTGGACACTCATCGCGGATGTGGCATGGATCACCACTACGTGCGCCTTCTGATGTCAGGTCAGGTTTGGTTTCGCTAGCGCCGCAGCAGCGTCACCACCGCCGCCCCGCCGAGGCCGATGTTGTGCGCCAGGCCCACCCGCGCGCCCGCGACCTGGCGTGCGCCCGCCTCGCCGCGTAGCTGCCAGACCAGCTCGGCGGCCTGGGCCAGGCCGGTGGCGCCCAGGGGGTGGCCCTTGGAGATGAGGCCGCCGGAGGGGTTGACGACCCAGCGGCCGCCGTAGGTGGTGGCGCCCGACTCGACGAGCTTGCCCGAGGCGCCCTCCTCGCACATGCCGAGGGCTTCGTACGTGAGGAGCTCGTTGATGGAGAAGCAGTCGTGGAGTTCGACGACGTCGACGTCCTCGATGCCCAGGCCGGAGGTCTCGTAGACCTGGCGGGCTGCCGCCCTCGACATCGGGCGGCCCACGACGTCGATGCAGGAGCCGGAGGAGAAGGACTCCTCGGTGTCGGTGGTCATGGCCTGGGCCGCGATCTCCACCGCGCGGTCGGCCAGGGCGTGTTCGGCCACGAAGCGTTCCGACACCACCAGCGCCGCCGCGGCGCCGTCCGAGGTCGGGGAGCACTGGAGCTTGGTGAGGGGGCGGTGGATGGTCTTGGCGGCGAGGATCTCGTCGACCGTGTAGACGTCCTGGAACTGGGCGTTGGGGTTCCGGGACGAGTGGCGGTGGTTCTTGGCGGCCACGGCGGCGAGCTGGACCTCGGTGGTGCCGTAGCGGTCCATGTGTTCGCGGGCGGCGTTGCCGAAGATCTGGGCGGTGGGCGGGGTCATCTCGAAGCCGTGGGCGGCGGCCATGACGCCGTAGTGGCGGGCGACCGGTGACGTCTTGAAGTTTCCCGCGCCCTCCGCGCCGCCGCCCAGTGCGCCCCGCGCCATCTTCTCGAAGCCGAGCGCGAGCACGCAGTCGGCCGCGCCGCCCTCCACGAGCTGGCGGGCGAGCATCAGGGCGCTCGAACCGGTGGCACAGTTGTTGTTGACGTTGTAGACGGGCACGCCGGTGAGCCCGAGTTCGTACGTGGCGCGCTGGCCGGCGGTCGAGGGCTGGAAGCAGTAGCCGACCGGGACCTGCTCCACCAGGCCGTACGGGATGCCCGCGTCGGTCAGGGCGGCTGAGCCGGCCTCCTTGGCCATGTCCCAGTACTGCCAGTCGCGCGTCTCCGGCTTCTCGAACTTCGTCATGCCCACACCGACGATGAATGACCGCATAGCGAAAGCCCCCTCAGTCTCTCGGCAGGCCGAGCAGGCGCTCGGCCACCACGTTCAGCTGCACTTGCGTCGTCCCGCCCGCGATCGTCAGACACCGCGACATCAGCATCCCGTGCACCGCCCGTGGCGACGGCAGGAGTTCGAGCGTCAGCTCGGCGACCTTCTGCTGGTGCAGGGTCTGGACGAGCTTGCGGACGCTCGCGCCCGGGCCCGGTTCCAGGCCGGAGACCTGGAGCAGGGTCGTCCGCAGGCCGATGCAGGCCAGGGCGTGCGCCTCGGCGACCAGGGCGCCGATCCGGACCCGGACGGAGCCGTCGACGGAATCGCACGCCGCTATCAGGGACTCCAGGCCCGTGTCGAAGGCCACCTGGTCGGCCATGTGCACGCGCTCGTTGCCGAGCGTGTTGCGCGCGACCTGCCAGCCGCCCCCGACCTCGCCGACGACGGCGTCGGCCGGCAGGAGCGCGTCGTCGAAGAAGACCTCGTTGAAGAGGGAGTCTCCGGTGATCTCCTTCAGCGGGCGGACGGTGATCCCGGGCGTGTTCTTCATGTCGACGACGAAGTAGGTGAGGCCGCGGTGCTTGGGCGCGGCGGGGTCGGTACGGGCGAGCAGGATGCCGTAGTCGGCCCACTGCGCCGCGCTCGTCCACACCTTCTGGCCGTTCACCCGCCAGGAGCCGTCCGCGTCGCGCTCCGCCCGCGTGCGCAGGGACGCGAGGTCCGACCCCGCCTCCGGCTCGGAGAAGAGCTGGCACCACTGCTGCTCGCCGCGCAGGGTCGGGCCGAGGTGGCGGGCCTGCTGCGCGGCCGTCCCGTACGCGATCAGCGACGGGATCACCCACGTGGCTATGGAGAGGGGCGACAGGCGGATGCCCAAGGACTCCATCTCGCGCTGCACGGAAAGCTGTTGGACCGGGCCGGCGCCCAGGCCGTACGGCTTCGGCAGGTGCGGCGCCGCGTAACCCGTGGCCGCCAGCGCCCTCCGGGCCGCCCTCGGATCCAGCCCCACGGCGCCCGCGAGGACTTCACGCGCCTCCCGCCGGAACTCCGCCGCCTCTTCCGGAAGTTCGACGCGCAGCTCCCGCCGTGTCCCCGCCGCCGCGTGCCGTACGGCCGTCAGCCGGTGCGCATCGCCCGTGCCGAGGAGCTGGCGCGCGACAAGGGCCCGCCGCAGGTACAGATGGGCGTCGTGCTCCCACGTGAAGCCGATGCCGCCGAGCACCTGAATGCAGTCCTTGGCGCACCCGTACGCGGCGTCGAGCGCGGTCGCGGCGGCGAGCGCTGCCGTGTACGAGCGGACCTCAGCGGCGGTC
This sequence comes from Streptomyces sp. NPDC003943, assembly GCF_053605265.1. Classification (NCBI taxonomy): domain Bacteria; kingdom Bacillati; phylum Actinomycetota; class Actinomycetes; order Kitasatosporales; family Streptomycetaceae; genus Streptomyces; species Streptomyces sp. NPDC003943. The sequence continues at coordinate 88,579 of NZ_JBSGIW010000002.1, forward strand.
GCCCCGGCGGACATCCCCCCGAACGCCCCGGCGGCGACCTCCGCGGGCGCCCCGGCGTCGACCCCGGCAACCACCTCCGTGGCCACCCTGGCGCCCGCCCCCGCGGCCATCCCCCCGGCCACCTCCGCGGCCACCCCCGCGCCCACCCCTGACCCGCCGCCGTCCTCGCGCGCCGCCCGCGCCGCGTCCCACGCCAGTGCCCGCGCCTGTTCGAGGCGGACGAGCATGTCGGCGCACAGGTGCTTGACGCCCTGGAACCGACCGATGGGGCGGCCGAACTGGACGCGGGTGCGGGCGTGTTCCGCCGCCGTCTCCACCGCCCGCGCGGCCGTTCCGCACGCGTCCGCCGCGTACAGCACCGCGGCCAGGTCCCGTACGAGGTCGGAGTCGACGCCCGCGAGCAGCCGGCCGGCGGGTACGAGGACGCCGTCGGCGGCGACCTCACCCGTGGGCCGCGTCGGGTCGGCGCTGTCGTCGTGCGGGCGTACGGCCACGGTGTCGGCGTCCACCGCGAGCCAGACGACCCCGTGCGATGCCGAGCGCGCGGCCAGGATCAGCAGGTCGGCGTGGGCGGAGCCGAGGACGGGCGGGGCCAGGCCGTCGAGGACCAGGCCGTCGTCGACCGAGGAGGAGGCGACCGTCAGAGTTCCCGCCCCGAACGCCACCGCCCCGATCCGCTCCCCCGCCGCCAGCGCGCCCGCCGACTCCGCGTGCCCGGCCCGCCGCAGCAGCTCGGCGGCGAGCACGGTCGGCAGGTACGGCCCCGGCAGGAGCGCGCGCCCCGCCTCCTCCAGGACCACGGCGAGGTCGACGAGATCGCCGCCCCCGCCCCCGTACTCCTCGGGCAGGTGGATCCCGAGCAGGCCCTGCGCCGCCGCGCCGTCCCAGTACGCGGGGCGGCCCAGGGCCAGGTCGGGGACGTCGAGGTGCTTTCGCACCGCCTCGGGCGGTACGGCGCGGTTGAGCCAGCCGCGTACGGATCGGGCGAGCTCCCGCTGTTCATGCGTGATGGCGATGCCCATGGCACCGCAGACTAGAACACGTTCCAATCTGACGGAAGGTCAGAAACTGTGTCGGCTGCGGAACTTCGGCGACTTCGGTCCGCCTCGGTCCACTTCGGTCCGCCTCGGTCCACTTCAGTCCGGCGGCTTCACTTCGAGCCCGTAGCGCCTGCCGATCTCTGCGATCCGCTCGTAGTCGGGCGGCTCCTCCGACAGTGGGGGCAGGGTGTTCGACTCGGCGGGCTCGCCCACCTCGGCGAAGAACTTGTCGAAGCCGCCAGGTGTGTAGACGGCCAGGATCCTGGACTCCTCCACCACCTCCGGCTGCTCGTCGGTCCCGACGGGAATGTGGAAGAAGGAACCGGGCCCGGCGTCCACCGCCTCGCCGGCGAGGTGCATGCGCAGCCGGCCTTCGAGCACGTAGATCGACTCGGCCACGTCGTGCGTGTGCGGCGGCGGACCCCAGCCCTCGCGCAGCCACATCTCCATGACGCTGCACACGTCCCCGGACTCCTCGCCGGAGACCTTCACCGTGTACAGCCCGTTCATGAACCAGAACGATCTGCCTTCGCCGAACTTCAGCGAGACCTTCTCAGCCATGAGGACAGACCTCCTCTCGCTCTCGGCCTTGCTCCTTCCAGCGTCCGGCCGCCGGGAGCGCCTCGCAACCGCCACGAGCCGCCCCGCACGCGCGCGAGCCGCCGCCCGCACGCGGGTTGTCCGCCGCGTTGACGCGGCGAAGGCGGCGGCCGTCGGAAGGGTGCGGGCCGGCCGCCGTCGGGGCCGTGAGGGGCCGGTGGGGAGCGGGGAAACGGGCGACGGGAGGACGGTGTGGTCCGAGTGCGGCGCGTAGGGCACCATGGGCGCCCGTACGTCCGTACTCGCCAGTAGGAGCCAGCATGTCCGAGCCCACCCCCGAGATCCTCGCCGCCTTCGAGGCCGCCAAGGGCTTCATGCCGGTCAAGGAAGGGCTCGCGCTGTACGAGGCCGCCGCCGAGGCCGCCGAGCTGAGGCTTCCGCTCCTGGAGGTCGGCACGTACTGCGGGCGCTCGACCATCCTCCTCGCCGACGTGGCGCGGGCGGCCGGGACCGTGGCCGTCACCGTGGACCACCACCGGGGCAGCGAGGAGCAGCAGCCGGGCTGGGAGTACCACGACGCGAGCGTCGTCGACCCCGAGGTCGGCGTGATGGACACGCTGCCCACCTTCCGCCGCACCCTCCGCAAGGCCGGCCTGGAGGACCACGTCATCGCGGTCGTCGGCCGGTCCCCGCAGGTCGCGGCCGTGTGGGGCGGGCAGCTCGGCTTCGTCTTCATCGACGGCGGCCACACCGACGAGCACGCCACCGCCGACTACGAGGGCTGGGCCCCCAAGGTCGCCCCCGGCGGCCTGCTCGTCATCCACGACGTCTTCCCGAACCCGGAGGACGGCGGCCAGGCCCCGTACCGCATCTACCTCCGCGCCCTGGAGTCCGGCGACTTCGAGGAGGTCTCGGTCACGGACTCCCTCCGGGTGCTGCGCCGCCGACCGGTCGCCTAGGACCTGTCCGGCCGACGTTCCCTGTGGTCTTCGGCACCGTCATCGGCACCCACGCTAGAGGCGTGTCGCGGTGCGGACGAGGTCGGCGACGGCTCTGGATCTGCTGTGTGGCGGCCAGGCGATGACGGTCGTGACGGCCGGTGCGTCCGGCACCGGCACCGTCGCGTGGTCGTCGCGCAGGTGGGCTCGGAGGGACTCGGGCACGACCGCGCAGGCCCGTCCGAGCGCGATCAGCTGGAACAGCTGGGTGTGGTCGCGCGCCTGCGGGCCAGGTCCGTCCGGATAGCCCCCGTCCCGTCGAGGCCAGCGCGGCAGGGGCAGGTCCGTCAGGGCGGTCACCTCGGCCATCGACATATGCGGTCGGGTGGCCAAGGGATGCCCGGCGGGCAGGACCACGACCTGCTGTTCGGTGCGCAGTTCCTCGGTGTCGAGTCCGGCCGTCGTGTCGAAGGGCCGCTGGAGCAGAGCGACGTCGGCACGCCCGTCGCGCAGCAGCCTCTCCTGCTCGCCGGGCCCGCACAGCATCACCTCGACGGCGACCGCGCCGGGTTCGGCGGCGTAGGCGGCCAGCAGCTTCGACAACAGTTCGCCGGCCGCTCCGGCTTTCGTGGCCAGCACCACACCGGGCGATTCGGCGGCTGCGCGGCGGGTGCGGCGCTCGGCGGCTTCGACCGCGTCGAGTGCGGCCCGGGCCTCGCGCAGAAGCACCGACCCGGCCTCGGTCAGGGCGACCGCGCGAGCCGTGCGGTGCAGCAGGACCACTCCGAGCCGCCGCTCGAGCTGCTGGATCGCCCGCGACAGCGGTGGTTGCGCCATGGCGAGCCGCTGCGCCGCCCGCCCGAAGTGCAACTCCTCCGCGACGGCGACGAAGTACCGAAGCTCCCGCGTCTCCACCGCGTCATGGTATCCGGCTCACCAGGAACGATATCGGTGCGGTATCACCGCCCACCCAGTCGGTCTTGGACGCCCAACCCGAGTCCGCAGCACGCTTGATGACATGAGTGAACAGAGGATCGCGCTGGTGACCGGCGCGAACAAGGGAATCGGATACGAGATCGCGGCGGGCCTGGGAGCCCTCGGCTGGCGGATCGGCGTGGGGGCGCGGGATCAGCAGCGCCGTGACACCGCGGTGGAGAAGCTGCGGGCAGCCGGGACCGACGCGTTCGGCGTTCCGCTCGACGTGGCGGACGACGCGAGTGCGGCCGCGGCGGCCGAGCTGATCGCCGAACTCGCCGGAGGGCTCGACGTCCTGGTCAACAACGCCGCGATCACCGGCGGTCTGCCGCAGACGCCCACCACGGTCGATCCCGCGACCGTACGGGTCGTCGTGGAGACCAACGTGATCGGGGTCATCCGCGTCACCAACGCGATGCTGCCCATGCTGCGCCGCTCGGCATCGCCGCGGATCGTGAACATGTCCAGCAGCGTCGGCTCGCTCACCCTGCAGACCACGCCCGGCGTCGACATGGGCCCGGTTCCCACCGCGTACCTGGCGTCCAAGACCTTCCTCAACGCCGTCACCGTCCAGTACGCCAAGGAACTGAGCGACACCGACATCCTGGTCAACTCCGGCTGTCCCGGCTTCACCGCCACCGACCTCACCGGCTTCCAGGGTGTCCGCACTCCCCAGCAGGGCGCGGCGATCGCGATCCACCTCGCGACCCTGCCCGACGACGGACCGACCGGCGGATTCTTCGACGACGGTGGATCAGTGCCCTGGTGACGGGCTCACCGGCCCCTGGTGGTCCGGCCGATGTCCGTCGCCGGTGTTGCGGGAGGGACCGCCACCGCGCGCGCGAAGGCGTCGGGGTTGTCGAACATGATGTTGTGGCCGGCGCCGGGGACGGTCACCACGCCCACGCCGGCGGCCCTGAGTTCGTCGGCGCCGGGCAGCTCGCCGCTCGACTCGCCCTGGAGGTAGACGCGCTCGACGCCGCGCGCCTCGCGGAACATCTCCCGCATCATCGGCTCGGTGCCGCGTCGCAGGTGCGCGGCCGAACGGTGGAGCGCGAGCGGGTCCGCGAGCCGCATGGTCGCCGCCCAGGTGGGGCCGACGCGCTCAAGGACGCGGGCGAAGCCGCCGCCGCGCGCGAACTCCTCCTCCGTGTACGCCGCGATGCCGCTGCTGCCCGCCGAGGGCGGAGGAAACGGGTCGAGATTCCCCTCGGTGACGACCAGGCGCGTCACCAGGTCCGGCCGGCGGTGAGCGAGGACGATGGCGACCGCGCCGCCCATGCTGTGCCCTGCGATCACTCCGCCGCTCACCCCCGCCTCGTCGAGCGCGGCGGCCAGCGCGTCCGCGTGGTCCTCCAGGGTGTAGCCGAAGTCGGCGGGGCGGTCGCTGATGCCGTGCCCCGGCAGGTCCACGAAGAGGATCCGCCGGCCCGCGAGCTCCGGGCGGGCCGCGATGTGGGCGTGGTAGACGGTCGAGGCGGCGCCCAGACCGTGCACGAACACCGTCGCCGGCCCCTCCCCGGGTGCCTCGGTCCACCGGATCACGCTGCCCCGAGCGTCGAATCGCGCCTCACGCACCGCCCACTCCCCCGTCCTCTGAGTCGGGCCACCCAGGTGGTGACCACGCGAAGGACCATACAACGATGGCGTAGTACTACGCCACCGATGTACACCGATGCGCACGACGGTGCGAGACAATGCGGCCATGCTGGAAATGTCGATCCTCGGATTCCTCTACGAAGCCCCCCTGCACGGCTACGAGCTGCGCAAGCGCATCACCGCCCTCACCGGCCACGTGCGCCCGGTCGGGGAGTCCACGCTGTATCCGGCGATCAAGCGCCTGGAGAAGGCCGGGCTGCTGGCACGCGAGACCCAGCAGGGTCCCGCCGCCGCCCCCCGCCACGTCCTCAGCCTGACCGCCGAGGGCAGGCACGAGCTGCGCCGCCGGCTCGCCGGGGCGGAGGGCACCGACATCACGGACGAGAACCGCTGGTTCACGCTGCTGACGTTCCTGCGCCACCTGGACGACCCGGTGGTGCAGGCCGGCGTGCTGCGGCGCCGGCTGGAGTTCCTGGAGGAGCCGGCGAGCTTCTTCTACGACGGCGAACGGCCGCTGCGCGCCGAGGAGTTGGACGACCCCTTCCGGCGCGGCGTGCTGACCGTGGCCCGGGCCACCACCGAAGCGGAGCTGGCGTGGCTCCGGGCCACCCTCGCCGACCTGGAGAGCACCTCCTAGTGCGCCCCGCGCGCCGGGCGCACGCGGCGCACCGCGCGCACCCGGCGTATCCGGCCCCGCTAGTACAGCGACGTCACGTACAGGCAGTTCGTGTACGTGTAGCCCGACTCGATCTTCGTCGTGCTGCCCTTCTTGACCTCCTGTGACGTGGTCGTGCCCGCGCGCTTCTGGAGCATCTGGTAGTTGCCCGGCGGCAGCATCAGCGTCCGCTTCGGGTACTTCGAGGACGAGCCGGAGCAGGGCTTCAGGCTGCCGCCCTTGGGGATGAGGAGGGTCGGGTACGTCTTGCAGCTGCCGCACGCCGGGATGGTGATGCGGCCGGTCACGGGGCCGGTGTAGAGGAGTTCGACCTCGCCCGGGCCGTCGTTGCTGACGACCATGGGCTGGCCCGAGCCGTCGGCGGTGTCCCCGGAGGGGACCTTGTTGCCGGCGGCCGGGGTCTCCTGGGCGATCTCGGCGGCGATGGCGACGTTGCGGGCCTGGGCGTTCTGCGGGCTGCCGGGGTACGCCTTGACGTAGTCGTTCATCGCCGAGACGGCCTCGTCGTACTCCTTCTTCTCGAAGTGGTCGATGCCGCAGGCGAAGTCGCCGCGCTGGATCGACCGCTTGGTGTCCTGGCCGAGCGCGGCGAAGGTCGTGTTCGGGAGGAGGCCGACGGTGGTGTCGAAGCGGCGCAGTTCGGCGACGCCGTCGCAGGGCGAGACGCCGAGCGTCTTGTCACGGCTGCGCAGGCCCTCGCGGAGGGTGGGCTCGACCTTCGTCGCGTACGGCGACTGCGGGAAGGTGCTGATGAGCTCGTTGAGCTGGTCGCCGGACGTGCTCTCCTGGCCGGCCAGGCCGATCGTGCGCGTGCCGCACTCGAAGAGCGACTGGGCGAGCGGGTCGTCGGCCTTGCCGACGAGGCTGCCGAGCAGCTTGCGGTCCACCGTCTCGGGGAGGGCGCGCAGGTGCTTGAGGGGGGCGACGGCGTTGCAGTAGTCCTGCTTGTCGTACGGGGCGGACACCGTCTTGTAGTAGGTGACCAGCCGGTCGGGGACCTGCTTGGCGGCGCGCGAGCCGGCGTGCCGGGCGCCGATGTCCTGGTACGTGGCCAGGGCCTGGCGGTAGGTCGGCTCGACGCTCGCGAAGGACTGGCCCTCGCCCTGCTTCACCTGGGTGTCGGCGGCGGCCAGGCGGTCGAGCAGCGACTGCTCGATGGCCTCGTCGCGCGCCGCGCCGTACGCGAAGGTGCCGCCGCCGGGGACGACGAGCAGCAGCGCGAGCGCGGCCGGCAGCGCGAGGCCGCGGCGCGGGGCCGGGAGCGCCAGGGTCTCGGGGTTCGCGCGCAGGCCGCGGCGGGCGCCGTCGGCGGCGGCGAGGAGGAGGAAGAGCGCGTACGCGACGAGCGCGCCGAGCGGGACGCCGTCGGGGTCGGCGGGCAGCGCGACGACGAGCAGGGCGGCGGTGGCGGCCCAGCAGACGGCGGCGGACTTCCAGTGCTTGAGGAAGACGTAGCCGAGGCCGAGGCAGGAGAGGTTCAGCAGGGCGACGGCGGCGGCCTGGGCGGGGTTCGCCGGGCCGGGCGCCGGCGCGGGTGCGGGCGGTACTGGCGGTACGGGCGCGGGCGGCGGGCCCTGGAAGGCCGGCGGCACCGCGTCGTAGACGGGCGGGTGCGCGGGAGGCGGCGGCGGTAACGGGCTGCCGCCCGGGGCCCCTTCCGGCACTCCACCCGAAGCCCCGCCCGGCACACCGCCCGCGCCCCCTCCCGAAGCCCCTTCCGGCGCACCGCCCGAAGCCCCTCCCGGCGAACCTCCCGAAGCCCCTCCCGGCGGACCTTCCGGCGCACCGCCCGGCGCAGCCCCTCCCGGGTACTCCCAAGGTCTGGGTGTTGCGTTGGTCTCGTCGGACCCGTCGCTGCGGTCCCGATGCTCTTCGCCCGTCACCGTTCCCCCTCTGCTCGTCGCGGCAGTTCCCCGCACTTACCCTTCACGATCCCTTTACACACACGGTTCCGGTGCAGGCAATCCCGACCGGAAACCGTTACGGTCGCGGGGTGCCCCACCACCACCGGAAGCTTCTCGCGCTCGCCCTGCCGTCCGCTCTGACGCTGACCCTGACGGCCTGCGGCGGCGCCGCCGAGTCCGCGGCCCCGCGGCCCGCTCGTACCGTCGACGCGAAGGCCACGGCCGCGCCCAGCCGTACTGCCGCCGCTGCGCCCGCGGCGCCCGCCGCACCCCTCGGCGCGCCTCTCGCCGGGCGGACGATCGTCATCGATCCCGGGCACAACCCCGGCAATTTCCGGCATTCCACCGAAATCAACAAGAAGGTGGATATCGGCACGAACCGCAAGGAGTGCGACACCACCGGCACGTCCACGAACCACGGTTACACCGAAGCCGCCTACACCCTCGATGTTTCACACCGTCTTCGCGATCTCCTCAAGAAGCAGGGCGCCAAGGTCGTCCTCGTGCACGACGCCGACCGTCCGTACGGGCCCTGCATCGACGAGCGGGCGCGGATCGGGAACGAGGCGAAGGCCGACGCCGTCGTGTCCGTGCACGCGGACGGTTCGGCGGCCGGGAACCGCGGCTTCCATGTGATCCTGCCCGCGAAGGTGCGGGGCGGGAGCGCCGACACCGCGAAGATCGTGGGCCCGTCCCGTACCCTCGGCGAGGCGCTGGTCACGCAGTTCGCCCGCGCGACCGGGACGAAGCCCGCCAACTACATCGGATCCGGTGCCGGGTTGGACGTCCGCGACGATCTCGGGGGCCTCAATCTGTCCACCGTTCCCAAGGTGTTCATCGAATGCGGCAATATGCGTGATCCGAAGGACGCCACGCTGTTCACCGACGCCGCGTGGCGCCAGAAGGCGGCGCAGGGGATCGCGAACGGCATCGCGGCCTATCTCAAGGGGTAGGAACTTGGATCCAGGATCCAGGGCCGGAGCCCGTGAACGATCGGGCGAACGATAGATTCGATCGGTACGCTCCGTACGCTCCATGCTCTCCGTACGCTTCCGTACGATGGGGCCGCCCCCGTGCTTCGCGCCACCCCGACGAGACGACCCGACGAAGGATTCTTACGTGAATATCCGCTCCCTCACCCGAGGCGACGGCGTGCTGGCCGGTGCTGCGGTGCTGCTTTTCATCGCCTCGTTCCTCGGCATCTCCGGCTGTAGCGGCCCGGACGACATGTGCAAGGGGTACGACTCCGCGTACTCGTGGGAGGTCTCCCCGCTCGGCTGGGGTGCCGTCTTCCTCGGCATCGCCGGTGCCGCGCTCGTGATCCTCACGCGCGCACTGCCGCAGTCGCAGCCGCGCAAGGTGGTCGGTCTGGAGCTCGGGCAGGTCGGCGCGGCCTTCACCGTCGCCTCGGCGTGGTCCATGCTCATGTGGGTCTTCGAGTCGGGCAACGCCGGCGCCGGCCTGATCCTCGGCCTCATCGCCTCGCTCGTCATCGCCGGCGCCGCGGTGGCCGGCCCGCTGGTCCCGGCGCTCCAGGCGCCGCTGGTCGGTGCGCCGAAGCCGCAGACCCCGCAGCCGTACGGCATGCAGCCGGGTGCCCAGCAGGGCGTCCCGGGCGGTTACGGCTACCCGGGCGCGCAGCAGCAGCCGTACGGGGCCCAGCCGGACCCGTCGCTCGGCGGCGGCCAGCCCTTCGGTGCCCAGCCGCAGCCGCAGTCCGCTCAGCCCCAGGCCGCCCAGGCCCAGCCGCAGGCCGCGCAGGCCCCGGCCCCGACGCCGGCCGCGACTCCCGCTCCGGCCCCGGCGGCTTCGGACTTCGCGCCGTTCTGGTTCGCGGTCCCGGTGGCCCGTCCGCTCTACGGCGAGGACGGCGGCGCCGCGCCGATCGCCGAGCTGGCGCCCGGCACCTGGTACCTGGCGGTCGACCAGCGCGGTCAGGCCCTGGTGGCGCAGACGCAGGACGGCCGGCGCGGTGTGCTCCAGGACACGACGGGCATCCAGCGCGGCTGACCTCCGCCGCCCGACGGCCCCTCGCCCGGATCCCTTCCGGGCGGGGGGCCGTTGTCGTACAGTGCCGACCTGGCCGACTTGGCTGACGTATCGTCAGAAAGGCTGCTCGGCATGCGACTCGGACTCGCCCTCGGCTACTGGGGCCGCGGCCCCTCCCCCACGCATCTCGAACTCGCCCGCGAGGCCGAGGCGCTCGGCTACCACTCGGTGTGGACGGCCGAGGCATGGGGATCCGACGCCTTCACCGCGCTCACCTGGATCGCCGCGCACACCTCGCGGATCCGGCTGGGCACGGCGGTCGCGCAGATGGCCGCCAGGACCCCGACCGCGACCGCGATGCACGCGCTGACGCTCGACCACCTCTCCGGCGGCCGGATGATGCTCGGGCTCGGGCTCTCCGGGCCGCAGGTGGTGGAGGGCTGGTACGGGCGCCCGTTCCCGCGCTCGCCGCTCACCGCGACCCGGGAGTACGTGGACGTGGTGCGGCAGGTGCTGCGCCGCGAGGGACCCGTCACGCTCGACGGGCGCTACCACCCGCACCCGTACGCCGGCCCGGACGGCACCGGCCTCGGCAAGCCGCTCAAGCCGATCACGCATCCGCTCCGCGCCGGCCTGCCCGTGCTGCTCGGCGCCGAGGGCCCGAAGAACATCGCGCAGACGATCAGGATCGCCGACGGCTGGCTGCCCCTGTACTGGTCGCCGGGCCGCTGGGCCGAGGTGTACGCACTGCCGGGCGCGCTGCCGCAAGGCTTCCTGGTCGCGCCGATGGTCCGGGCGCAGCTGTGCGACGACGTCGCCGCGGGGCTGCTGCCGGTCAAGGCGATGCTGGGCTTCTACATCGGGGGCATGGGGCACGCCGCCCGCAACTTCCACGCGGACCTGATGGCGCGCATGGGGTACGAGGCGGAGGCCCGGCACGTCCAGGAGCTGTTCGCGGCCGGGCGGCGCGAGGAGGCCGTGCTGGCCGTGCCGGACGCCTTCGCGGACGAGATCTCGCTCGTTGGGCCGCGGGAGCGGATCGCGGAACGGCTCGCGGAATGGCGGAAGGGCCCGGTGACGGACCTGCTGGTCACGGCACCGGACCCGGCCACCCTGCGGACGCTCGCGGAACTGGGTCTCTGAGCGCTCAGCCGCCGCTGAGCTGGGACGCGCTCGGCACCTTGTCGACGACCTCGGCGCCCGCGCTCTTCCCCGCGCTCTTCACGCTGTTGATGACGCCCTCGAAGACGCCGACGTCGCCGTCGGTCACGTCGCCCGTGCGGAGCTTCGTACCGAGCCCCTTCAGCGACTCGATGCCGGCGCTCAGCGGCGCGACCGCCTTCGACAGGAGCGGATCGCCCTTCGCGTTGTTCACGGCCGCCTTGAGGCGGTTGTAGGTGAACGCGCCCGCGAGGCCCGCCTTGACGAGGGCGAAGGTGCGGCCGTCGGCGCCCTTCTTGAACTTGCCCGCGCGATAGGGCTTCACGATCCACTGGTACGTGGCGCCCGCCGCGAGGCCCGCGTTCGCCACGAAGCGGGTCTTGGCCAGCTTCTGCTTCTCGAAGCTCGCGCTCGCCGTCGGGGTCGCGGGCGCGGTCGCCTGCACGTCGGCGCTCGTCGTCATGTTCTGCGAGCCGTCGCCGCAGGCGGCCGTGGTCGAGAGCAGCGCGCCGGACAGGAGGACGGCGACGAGGGCGCGGCGGGCACGCGGGAAACGGGGCACGGTGGGCATGGCGTCAGCCTGGCCCCGGGGCCCCGCGGGTGCCAGCGGAGTGAGTCCGTACGGGTTCCGCCGTCCCTTCCTGCACCCGCACCGATGGACATCCTCGCAGGTCAGAGCCGTGGGACGTCCCTCCGCGTCCCTGGGACGCCGACACCTCTGGCCCTCACCGCCGGACCCCTCGGAGAGTGATCACCGAGAGCGGAACGAGAGGTTCGAGGGATAGATGGTCAGAAGCCGCGTGTGCACCGGTGGGGGCCGGTGCCAGTGGTATTACAGGGCGCCCGACGCCCGGCTGCGGCCGGGCATCGGCACGTACCGGGGGTACCGGACGACGGCGGGCGTGCCGCAGGAGCGTCTGGTGGTGCCGAGCGGGCGGGTGTCGCTGCTCATCGGCTTCGGCGGGGAGCTGCGGGTCCGAGGGGGGTCCGGCGGGGGTTCCGGAGCCGGTGCCGGCGGGGGTACGAGCGTGGGGCGGCACAGGTCGCTCGTGTCGGGCCTGCACACCCGGGCGAGGGTCCTCGGACACGGGGGCGAGGCGTACGGGGTGGAGCTCGCGCTCGCGCCCTGGGCGGCGTACCGGCTGTTCGGCAGCCCGCTCGGCGAGCTGGCCGACGCGCTCGCCGACCCGGCCGACGTGCTCGGCGCCCGTGCCCGGCACCTGGCCGAGGCCCTGGCGGAGGCGCCGGGCTGGCCGGAGCGGTTCGCGCTGCTCGACGCGACGCTGCTGCGCTGGACGGCGGAGGCGGCCGCGGCGCCCGGGCCCGCGCCTGCCGTCCTGGAGGCGTGGCGGGTCCTGGAGCGCTCCGGCGGGGCGATTCCGATCCACGAGGTGGCGTCCGAGACGGGCTGGAGCATGCGGCACCTGGAGAGCCGCTTCCGTGAGCAGCTCGGCATCAGCCCGAAGCGGCTCGCCCGCGTCCTGCGCCTCAACAGGGCGATCCGGCTGCTCACGTCGGGCACGCCGGCGGCGGACACGGCGGCGGAGTGCGGGCTCTACGACCAAGCGCACCTGAGCCGGGAGTTCAAGGCCCTGACGGGGCTGCCGCCGGGGCGGTTCCTGGCGGGCCGGGAGACGGCGAGCGCCTGGATCGCGGGCTGAGCGGGCTCTCCGCGAACCGTGCGGTTTTTTCCAATGCGAGAACCGGCCGCGGATGTCATTGTTGATCTTGCGGGGGCTTTGCCTCGACAGATGGGCGGGTCCCGGTGCGACAGGGGTGCACCGGGGTCCGCTCGTTCAACCGGTCGGCCGGCCGGTGACCCGGCCGGTCGGCTCAGCAGGTCAGGAGTTCTTCTCCTGGCTCGGGATGAAGCGGCCCGTACAGGTCGGCGCGCTGTCCTTGTCGCCCTTCTTGGGCAGGGCCGAGCAGACCCAGACCGAGCCGTCGTCCGGTGCCGCGATCAGCGGCGTGTAGACGTCCCGGTCGTAGTGGACGACATCGGCCTGGGCGGCGCCGTCGGAGTTGTTGACGACGACGGTGGCACCGATCTCGGCGAAGGTGATGCGGCCCCAGGCGGCCTGGCAGGCGCGGCTGTAGCGCAGCTCGATCACGAGGTCCTTGGGGATGGAGCCGGTGCGGACGGTGACCGCGTCGGCTCCGCAGTTCATCTTCTTCGGGTCCTTGCCCTCGCAGCCGGTGAGCTTGCAGCCGGTGGCCGGGCCCGCGACCTTCACGACCGGCTTGGGCTTGGGCGGCGCGGGGTCGCCGGTGAGGGCGACGACCGCGTACGTGGCGGCGCCGGCCGTCAGGAGCGCCGCGAGGCCGAGCGAGGCCCACAGCGTCCGGCGACGGCGGCCCTTGGCCGGATTGCGACCCTCCGCAGACTCCGACTCCGACTCCGGTACGGACTCGGGGTCCGACTGGGAATCGGCCTCCGGCTCGGGCGCGGTACGCCGCGCCTCCTCCTCGTCCCAGAGCGCGAGCAGCGGCTCCGGGTCCGTCTCACAGAGCCGGGCCAGGCTCTCGACGGCGTCTCGCGGCGGGAACTGCTTGCCGTTGACCCAGCGTTCCCACGACGATTTGGCGTAGTGCGTCTTCTCGCTGAGCTGGGCGAAGCTCGATCCCGACGCCTTCTTCAAGGCAAGCAGTTCGCTTGCCAGGTCCTTGACCGACCCCGCACGGTCCATCTTTGACCGGTACTCCTGTCATGCGTGTTCATGCCAGCCATGAACACGCACATATTAGGGCCACGTGCGGGCGATTTCGCGCCACCGGCTGAGCAGCCGGTTTTGTGCATCGTGCACAAAGTTCGCGCCTCAAACAGGTGTAACAGGCACCTACAACTGTCACTTACAGCAGTCGGGCTCCAGGCCCCGCGGCAGCCGCTCGCCGCCGAAGACCGCGACCGTCGCCTCCTCGCCGCCGAGCGCCGCCACCGCGAGCAGCAGCGAACCCGCGGTCCAGGTGGTCTGCTCCTCCGGCCAGACGGCCCGGTTGCCCTCGAAGACGTAACCGGTCCAGTAGTTGCCGTTGTCGGCCCGCAGGTGCCGGATCGACTGGAGGATCTCCAGGGCCCGGTCCGACTCCCCCATCGCCCAGAGCGTGAGCGCGAGTTCGCAGCTCTCGCCGCCGGTGACCCAGGGATTGGGCAGCACGCAGCGCACACCGAGGCCGGGCACGACGAAGTCGTCCCACTTCTCCTCGATCCGCGCCGTCGCCTCCGCGCCGGTCACCGCGCCGCCGAGGACCGGGTAGTACCAGTCCATCGAGTAGCGGGACTTGTCGAGGAAGCGCTCCGGGTGACGGCGGATCGCGTGGCCGAGCGCGCCGGCCGCCAACTCCCAGTCGGGCTGCGGCTCCTCGCGCTCGTCGGCGATGGCGAGCGCGCAGCGCAGCGCCTGGTGGATCGACGAACTGCCGGTCAGCAGCGCGTCGTTCACCGGCGTGCCGTCGGCCTCGCGCTTCCAGCCGATCTGTCCGCCGGGCTGCTGGAGCCCGAGGACGAACTCGACGGCCGCGAAGACGACGGGCCACATGCGGTCGAGGAAGGCGTCGTCGCCCGTCGACAGGTAGTGGTGCCAGACGCCGACGGCTATGTACGCGACGAAGTTGGACTCCCGGCCGCGGTCGGTGACGTCGTCCGGGTCGCCGTCCTGATAGGCCGCGTACCAGGAGCCGTCGCCGTTCTGGTGCCGGGCCAGCCACTCGTACGCCCGCCGTGCCGCCTCGTGCTCGCCGGCCGTGTCCAGGGCCATCGCGGCCTCGGTGTGGTCCCAGGGGTCGAGGTGGTGACCGCGGAACCACGGTATGGCGCCGTCCTCGCGCTGTGCGGAGAGGATGCCGGTCACGGTCTCCGCGGCCTGCTCGGCGGTCAGGACGCCGGGGAGCACCAGGTGCTCCGCCATCCGCTCGGGGCTCGTCACTTGGCGTCGGCCTTCGCGGCGTCGGTGGCGTCCACGGCGGCGTCGGTGGCGTCCACGGCGGCGTCGGCCTTCGGCAGGTGGGGCTTGGTCGCGTAGGCGACGAAGCTCTTGCCGACGACCGGGTTGAGCAGCTGCTCGGCGATCCGGGTCACGGCGGGCTTCTTCATGATGTCCCAGACGAGCAGCTTGTGGTACGCGCGGACCGGCAGCGCCTTGTCGTTGTCCACGCCGAACGCGCACTTGAGCCACCAGTACGGCGCGTGCAGGGCGTGGGCGTGGTGGGTGCCGTACGGCCTGAGGCCGGCCTCGCGCATCTTGCCGAGGAGCTCGTCGGCCTTGTAGATGCGGATGTGGCCGCCCTCGACCTCGTGGTACTCGTCGGACAGCGCCCAGCAGACCTTCTCCGGGCCGTAGCGCGGGACGGTGACGGCGATCCGGCCGCCGGGCTTGAGGACCCGGACCATCTCGGCGAGCACGCCCTTGTCGTCCGGGATGTGCTCCATGACCTCGGAGATGATGACGACGTCGAAGGACTCGTCGGGGAACGGCAGGTTGAGCGCGTCGCCCTCCATCGCGGTGGCGCTCGCGCCGGCCGGGGCCTCGCCGGCCTCCTTCATGGCGGCGAACCACTTGGCGACCTCGCGGATCTCCTCGCCGTTCTGGTCGAGGGCCACGACCCGGGCGCCGCGCCGGTAGCACTCGAAGGCGTGCCGGCCCCCGCCACAGCCCAGGTCGAGCACGCGGTCGCCGGGGGCGAGCGGGAAGCGGGTGAAGTCGACGGTCAGCACGGGGTCTGCCTTTCAGAGGCTTTGTCGGGGGCGATACCGCGGTGTGTGGGGGGCGGCGGCGTGGGTGTTTCAGGGGCGAGGGGCCGCGGCGGTACGGCTCCGGGCCGCACCTTGTCCGGCGAGGGCCTCGCGGTACAGCTCGGCGGTGCCCTGGGCGGCGCGCGCCCAGGTGAAGTTGGCCAGCACGCGCTCCCGGCCGGCCCGGCCCAGCCGCGCCCGCAGCTCGGCGTCCCCCAGCACCCGTCCGAGCGCCACGGCCAGCGCACCCGCGTCGCCCGTCGGCACGGCGAGGCAGGTCTCGCCGTCGGGCCCGGCGACCTCGGGGATCGCGCCGCCGGTGGTGGCGACCAGCGGGGTGCCGGTGGCCATGCCCTCGGCGGCGGGCAGCGAGAAGCCCTCGTAGAGCGAGGGCACGCAGGCGACCTGGGCGGAGCGGTAGAGGTCGACGAGCTCGGCGTCGCTGATGCCCTTGACGAAGCGGACGGCGCCGTCGAGCCCGTACCGCTCGATGGCCTGGGCGACCGGCCCGTCCTCGGCGCGCCTGCCGACGACGACGAGGTGGGCGTCGGGCTGCTCGGTGCGGAGCTTCGCGAGCGCCTCGATCAGGAAGACCAGGCCCTTGAGCGGGACGTCGGCGCTGGAGGTGGTGACGATCCGGCCGGGGACCTCGGCGACGGACGGGTCCGGGGACCACAGCTCGGTGTCGGCGCCGATGTGGACGACCCGGATGCGGTCCTCGCGTACGCCCAGGTGCTCGACGATCTCCTGGCGCGAGGTGCCGGAGACGGTGAGGACGGAGGGCAGCCGGCGGGCGACCCGCTTCTGCATGCGGGTGAAGGCGTACCAGCGGCGGACGGAGGCGCGGCGCTTCCAGTCGGCGGCGGCGTCGAGTTCGAGCTGCCGGTCGACGGTGATGGGGTGGTGGATCGTGGTGACGAGCGGGGCGCCGAGGGCGCGCGGGCCGCCGAGGAGCCCGTAACCGAGCGTCTGGTTGTCGTGGATCACGTCGAAGTCGCCGCGGCGGGCGGCGAGCATGCGCCGGGCCCGGAGCGAGAAGGTGAGCGGCTCGGGGAAGCCGCCGGTCCACATGGTGCCGACCTCGAGGGCGTCGATCCAGTCCCGGTACTCCTCGCGCGCGGGCGTGCGGAAGGGGTCGGGCTGCCGGTAGAGGTCGAGGCTGGCGATCTCGGTGAGCGGGACGCCCTCGTCGAGGGTGGGGTACGGCTGGGAACCGACGACCTCGACGGTGTGGCCGAGGCGGGCGAGTTCCCGGGAGAGGTGGCGGACGTAGACGCCCTGGCCGCCGCAGAACGGGTTCCCCTTGTACGTGAGGAGAGCGATCCGCAACGGACGGTCGCCGTCCGCGGTGGTGCCGCCCTGCCGGGGGCTCGCCTCTATGGCCTCCGCGGTCAACTGGGACCCCCTTCGAGCGTGCGTTTCGCGGGAGCGTAACCGCCCGCGCTAACCTAGAACAAGTTATAGATCGATCCTGCGAGGAGCACTGAATCTACCGGCAGGTAGCTCACCCGTAAGAGGCGCGTCAGGTGATTCGCGCCACGGCCGCCGACCCGCCATACTGTCGCCCCTCCACCGGCACGGACACGGCACGGACACGGCACGCACACCGCACGGACACCGCACTGACTCCGGTCGGAGACACCGCACCGACACCGCACTGACACCGCACGGAACGGGACCCATGACCGCGGAAGCCAGACCTGCGTCACCGCCCCTGACAGAGCGCCAGGAGGCCCGTCGGCGGCGCATCCTGCAGGCCAGTGCGCAGCTCGCCGGGCGGGGCGGCTTCGACGCCGTCCAGATGAGGGAGGTCGCGGAGGCGGCCGGGGTCGCGCTCGGCACGCTCTACCGCTACTTCCCGTCGAAGATCCATCTGCTGGTCGCGACCATGCAGGACCAGCTCCAGCACATGCACAGCACGCTGCGGAAGCGGCCGCCGGCGGGCGCGGACCCGGCGGAGCGGGTGGCGGAGACGCTGATGCGGGCCTTCCGGGCGCTGCAGCGCGAGCCGCAGCTCGCGGACGCGATGGTGCGGGCGCTGACCTTCGCGGACCGGAGCGTGAGCCCCGAGGTGGATACGGTGTCACGGCTGACGACCGCGATCATCCTGGACGCGATGGGGGCGGAGCATCCGACGCCGGAGCAGCTGTCGGCGGTGCGGGTGATCGAGCACACGTGGCACTCGGCGCTGATCACATGGTTGTCGGGGCGGGCGTCGATCGCACAGGTGAAGATCGACATCGAGACGGTGTGCCGGCTGATCGACCTGACGGCGCCGGGGGCCGCGCCCGCGCGCCCCGAGGGGCACGGGCGCGGCTGACCTCCCGCCGCGGGGCGTCAGGGGGTCTTCTGCGGGCCGGCGGCCTTGAGCGCGGCCTCGCACTCGGGCTTGGCGTCGGTGGCGATGAACATGTCCATCTTGAGCATGCCCATGCTGTGGTCGCTGGCCTTGAGCAGCCAGGTGCCCTTGCTGAGGCTCTTGATGGTCGAGCCGCTCTGCTCGAAGTTCTTGTCGATGTTCCAGCCGGCCTGGCCGAGGGCCGTGACGGTCTCCTTGTAGGACTTCTTCTGGTCGGCGGCCTTCGCGGAGTCGGCGGTCCACATGACCATGCACTGCTCCGTGCCGGCCGGCACCTTGTCGCCGGAGGCGTCCTGCGTGAAGCCGGCGCCGGTGGCCGCGGTCTCGATCTCCTTCTTCACGGCCTCGGCCGTCAGCTCCTCGCCGCCGCCCGTCTGCGAGCCACCGGTCGAACCGCCCGACGTCACGGACGTGTTCCCCTTGTCCGAACCGCCCTTGTCCGACCCGCCGTTGCTTCCGCAGCCGGCGACCAGCAGCACCACACCGGCGGCCGCGGCCACCCAATTCGCCTTGCGCACAACTCTCCCAAATACGTGCGCACGAAGGCCCCTTGCCCCCGTGACCAAGGGAGTAGTTTTGCATACGGGAACCGGTCCTCCGGCCCTAGTCCTCGGGCGGGAAGACCTGTTCCCCGCCGTCCGCCAGGGTGATCGTGATCGCCTCCACCGGGCAGCCCTCCGCCGCCGCCAGGACCTGCTCGTTCGCGTCGGGGTCGGGGTCGAGGGGGTGGGACTGGCGGGCGGTGTCGAGGCGGAAGGCGCCGGGGGCGTGGTTGAGGCACATGCCGGAGCCGATGCAGACGGTGCGGTCGACCTCGACGTGCCAGCGGTCGCCCATCAGGCACCACTCCCCGGGGCCGCGTAGCCGGCCGGGAGGTGGATCATCTTGTGTTCCAGGTACTCGGAGAGGCCCTCGGGGCCGAACTCGCGGCCCAGGCCGGAGTTCTTGTAGCCGCCGAAGGGGCCGAGCATGTCGAGGCTGAAGGTGTTGACGTTGAAGGTGCCGGTGCGGACCCCGCGGGCGAAGTCGATGCCGTGTTCGACGTCGGCGGTCCAGACGCTGCCGGAGAGGCCGTAGTCGGAGTCGTTCGCGATCCGCAGGGCGTCGGCCTCGTCCCCGTACGGGAGGAGGCAGATGACCGGGCCGAAGATCTCCTCGCGGGCGATCCGCATGGAGTTGTCGACGCCGCCGAAGAGGGTCGGTTCGACGTACCAGCCGCGGTCCAGGCCGGCCGGGCGGCCGCCGCCGGTGAGGAGCTTGGCGCCCTCGGCCTGGCCGATGCCGATGTAGTCGAGGGAGCGCTGCTGCTGGCGGCGGGCGACGAGCGGGCCGACCTGGGTGGCCGGGTCGAGCGGGTCGCCGACCACGAGCGCGCCGGCCGCCGCCGCGAACGCCTCCGCGGTCTCCTCGTAGCGGGAGCGCGGGACGAGGATCCGGGTCTGGGCGACGCACGCCTGGCCGTTGTTCATCCACGCGGCCGGGACGATCCCGGCGACCGCCGCCGCCAGGTCGGCGTCCGGCAGGACGACGGCCGCGGACTTGCCGCCGAGTTCGAGGGTGACCCGGGTGAGGTTGCGGGAGGCGACCTCCATCACGCGCTTGCCGGCCGCGACCGAGCCGGTGAAGGAGACCTTGTCGACGCCCGGATGCCCGACCAGGTACTCGCTGACCTCCCGGTCCGCGGGAAGGATGCTGAGCACTCCCTCCGGCAGCCCGGCCTCCGCCGCGATCTCGCCGAGGATGTACGAGTCGAGCGGCGACTCCGGCGACGGCTTGAGGATCACCGTGCAGCCCGCGAGCAGCGCGGGCCCGAGCTTGGCGGCGGCGGTGAACTGCGGCACGTTCCAGGGCACGACCGCCGCGACCACCCCGACCGGCTCGCGCCGCACGAGCAGCGGCCCGAGGACACCGGGGCGCCGCTCCTCGTAGGCGTACTGCCGGGCGACCGTGATCGCCGAGTCCCACACCATCATCGCGCCGAGCGCCTGGGCGAGGACGGACCAGGAGTACGGGGAGCCGTTCTGGGCGCTGATCGAGCGCGCGATCTCCTCGTGCCGTACGGCGATCGCGTCCTTGATCCGGCCGACGACCTCGATCCGCTCCTCCAGCGTGGCCCGCGGCCACGGCCCCTCGTCGAAGGCCCGGCGCGCGGCGGCGACGGCCCGGTCGACGTCGGCCTCGGAGGCGTGCGGGACGCGGCCGATGACCTCCTCCGTGTGCGGGGAGACCACCTCGATGACCTCGCCACCCAGGGGCTCGGTCAACTCGCCGCCGATGAACAGTTCTCCGTGCTCCACAAGCTCGGTCATGACCGACTGCCTCCCGGAACCCACGCCTCTTCTGACGGTGTTTCAGAACTGATACCAGTTCTAGTTCCAGGGCGCCAGGCCACGGCGAGGGCCGAAACGGCCGGAAGGCCCCCCGTGCGGGGGGGGCCTTCCGGCTCGGCCGTGACCGACGGGATCACGGGTCGATGACGCCGAGGTTCCGGGTGAGGAGGTCCACGCCGTTCTGCTGGATGTGCACCGTGACGTTGCTGTACGTCAGGTGCAGCAGGTGCACCGTCCAGTTGCCGTTGGGGCACACGTCCTTGGCGCTCGGCGTGCTCGGCGCCGGGAGCGTCGCCGTGAAGGTGATCTGGCCGTTGTGAGGCTGGATCGTCCTGGTCGGGCCCTTCACGTTCTGGGTCTCGGTGCCCTGGCCGGGCGCGACGTTGCCGCCCTTGTTGACGCACACGTACTCGGCGTCGACGGCGGACGCCGTGAGGAAGGCGTCGGTCGGGCTGCTGCCCAGGCCGGCCGCCTTGCCGGTGCAGGTGAGACCGCTGGTGAGGGACTTGGTACAGGTGACGTCACCGATGAAGTGAGGACTGTCGGCCGTGGCCGTCGCCATGCCGGCAACGGTTACCGCCGCCGCCATGAGGGCCGTGGCGAATGCGCGACGCATGGACTCTCCGTTGAGTGTGGACGCTGGGGCACGACATCCATGTCACGCCACGTGCGGACTTATGCGCGAAATCCGACGTTCGGACCAATGGGGCGTCACCCTCGGTAATGCGGCTTGCATCTGCCTGACGATCCGTCAGTTCTCGTTATAGTGGTCAACGGCCGTACCGGTACGCAGAGATGAGGACGCTCATGACGCAGGTGACCGAGACGGTGACGGACCACGGCGGCGGCGTCTGGTCCCTTCGGGTGCCCATCCCGGACAACCCGCTCGGCCACACCCTCGTCCATGTCGTCGACACCGCCCGCGGGCCCGTCCTCGTCGACACCGGCTGGGACGACCCCGGGTCATGGGCCGAGCTCACGGGTGGGCTCGCCGCCCTGGGGCTCGGCGTACGGGACGTGCACGGCGTGGTCGTCACCCACCACCACCCCGACCACCACGGCCTGTCCGGCCGGGTCCGGGAGGAGTCCGGCGCCTGGATCGCCATGCACGCCGCCGACATCGCCGTCGTCCGCCGCACCCGCGAGGCCGAGCCCGGCACCTGGTTCGGCTATCTGACCCGCAAGCTCCAGGCCGTCGGCGCCCCCGAGGAGCACACCGCCCCGCTGCTCGCCGCCCGCGGCGCCCGCCGCGACGGCCGGACGCGCACGCTGCCCGGGCTGCGCTCCGCCCTGCCAGACCGCGAGATCGTGCCCGGCGAACTCCTCGACCTGGCCGGCCGACGGCTGCGCGCCGTCTGGACCCCCGGCCACACCCCGGGCCACGTCTGCCTCCACCTGGAGGAGGCCCACCCGGCCGGCCTGCCCGGCCACGGCCGGCTCTTCTCCGGCGACCACCTGCTGCCCGGGATCAGCCCCCACATCGGGCTCTACGAGGACCCCGACGATGCCGCCAACACCGACCCCCTCGGCGACTACCTCGACTCCCTGGAACGCATCGGCCGCCTCGGCGTCGCCGAGGTGCTCCCCGCCCACCAGCACGCCTTCCCCGACGCCGCCGGCCGCGTCCGCGAACTCCTCGCCCATCACGAGGCCCGGCTCGCCGACCTGCTCGCCCTCCTCGCCACCCCGCTCACCCCCTGGCAGCTCGCCGAGCGCATGGAGTGGAACCGCCCCTGGGACCGCATCCCGCACGGCTCGCGCAACATCGCCGTCAGCGAGGCCGAGGCCCATGTGCGGCGCCTGGTGAAGGCGGGACGGGCGGAGGCGGTGCCGGGGACGGAGCCGGTGCGGTACGTGGCGGTGTGAGCCAAGGCGCCGAGGGGGGCGCCCGGGGCCGTGGCGTGTGGGGTACGGCGCCGGGAGGCGCCCGGGGCCCGGCCGGTAAAGTGGGCGGCCGTCGTCATGCCCGTACAGGGGGAAGCCGGTGGGAAACCGGCACTGTCCCGCAGCCGTGAGCCACCGTCACCAGTGGCGAGTCGGAATGCCCGGTACGGGACGTGAGCGCCGGCACCGTCGAGGAGAACGGCGCCGGAGGCTGGCTCCCCGGGTGCCGGTGTCCGGTGCCCGCAGGAGAGGGACCCATGATCAGCGTTCGCCGCGCCGCCGCCGCACTCGCGGCCGGTGCCGTGCTCAGCACCACCGCCGCCGGAGTGGCCGCCGCCGCGCCCGCGCCGACGCCCTCCCCCGTCCCCGTGAAGGTCCCCGCCGGTCTCTACGGCACGGGCGACCCCACCTACGACGGCGTCTGGCGCCAGTCGCTCGCCTTCCTCGCCCAGCGCACCTCCGGCATCCAGCCCGCCGACCAGGCCGTGAACTGGCTGCTCGGCCAGCAGTGCGCCAACGGCGCCTTCGCCTCGTACCGCCCCGAGCCGGCCAAGCCCTGCGACGCGAAGACGATGCTCGACACCAACGCCACCGCCGTCGCCGTCCAGGCCCTCGGCGCCGTGGCCCGCCAGTCCGCCGCCCCGGAGAAGACCACGCAGGCCGCCAAGGCCGGCGCCGCCTGGCTGAAGAGCGTGCAGAACAAGGACGGCGGCTGGAGCTACAACCCCGGCTCCGCCAGCGACGCCAACTCCACCTCCGTCGTCATCGGCTCCCTCGCCTCCGCCGGCGTCCGGCCCGCCGACGTCAGGTCCGCCTCCGGCAGGAACCCGTACGACGCCCTCCTCACCTTCGCCCTGCCCTGCGCGGGCGCGGCCGTGAAGGACGGCGGCGCCGGAGCCTTCGCGTACCAGCCCGACAAGACCGGCAAGCTCCTCGCCAACGCCGACGCGACCGCCGCCGCCACCCTCGCCGGTCTCGGCAAGGGCATCACCGCGCGCGGCGCCGACCCCGAGCAGCCGCCGGTCTGCACGGACGCCGCCAAGCCGGCACCCGACCAGGCCGCCCGCAACGGCGCCGCCTGGCTCGCCGCCCAGCTCGCCAAGAACCCGCACCTCTCCACCCCGCCGCTGCCCGGCGCCGCGGAGACCGGCGAGCTGCCCGACTACGGCAACACCGCCGACGCCGTCGTCGCGCTCGCCGCCGCCGGGGCGAAGAAGGAGGCCACCGGCGCCCTCGCCTGGCTGGAGAAGAACTCGGCGCCCTGGGCCAAGACCGGCGGCCCCGCCGCGTACGCCCAGCTGGTCTTCGCCGCGCACGCCATGGACACCGACCCGCGCAGCTTCGGCACCGCCGACCTGATCGAGCAGCTCAACGCCACCGGTCCGGCCCCGAAGGCCCCCGACAACTCGGCGGCGTCGGCCGGCGCGGGCGACGACGAGGGCGGCTTCGACGTGTGGTGGATCATCGGCATCGGCATGGTCGTCGGCGTCGGCATCGGCTTCCTCCTGAGCGGCCGCAAGAAGTGAGGTCGACGCTCGCGGTGGGCGCGGCCGCCCTGCTGATGTCCGTCGCGGCGGCCGCGCCCGCCCAGGCCGTCGGCTACCGCTACTGGTCCTTCTGGGACGGCGGCGGCAAGGGCGGTACGTGGGCCTACGCCACCCAGGGCCCCGCGAGCGCCCGCCCCGCCGACGGCGACGTCATCGGCTTCCGCTTCGCGGTCAGCCAGGACTCGAACGACGCCGCGCGCCCCTCCGCCCGGCCCGACTTCGCGCGGCTGTGCGCGGGCGTGCCGGAGCGGGCCGGCACCAAGCGGGTCGCCGTCGTCATCGACTTCGGCCGCCCCGAGGACGCCGCCGCCGGCGAGACCCCGCCGCGGCCCGGCCTGCGGACCGGCTGCCCGCGGGTCCGCGAGGACGCCTCGGCGGCGGAGGCGCTGGCGGAGGTCGCGAAGCCGCTGCGGTACGACACGAACGCGCTGCTGTGCGGGATCGCGGGATATCCGGCGAAGGGGTGCGGGGAGCAGGTGTCGACGGCCACGACGGCTTCCGCGAATCCCTCGGCGAAGCCCGCGGCCTCGGAGGCCGGCGGCTCCTCCGGTGGTCCGTCCCTCGGGCTCGTCGCGGGCGGGGCCGCCGTGCTCCTGCTCGGCGCCGCCGGCGTCTGGCAGGCCCGCCGCCGTCGCGGATGACGCCGCTGCGCGCCCCCGAGGCGAACCGTTCCAACGCCCTGCACCCCGGCGCCTGGTGGCTCTGGGCGCTCGGCCTCGCCGTGGCCGCCTCCCGCACCACCAACCCGCTCCTCCTCGGCCTGATCGTCGGCGTCGCCGGTTATGTCGTGGCGGCCCGCCGTACGGACGCGCCCTGGGCCCGCTCGTACGGCGCCTTCGTCAAGCTCGGCCTGTTCGTCGTCGCCCTGCGCGTCGTCTTCTCGCTCGTCCTCGGATCGCCGATCCCCGGCTCGCGGCTCCTCTTCACGCTGCCCGAACTGCCGCTGCCCGACTGGGCGCAGGGTGTGCGGATCGGCGGCCGGGTCACCGCCGAGCAGGTCGTCTTCGCCCTGTACGACGGCCTGAAGCTGGCCGCCCTGCTCATCTGCGTCGGCGCGGCGAACGCCCTCGCCAACCCGGCGCGGCTGCTCAAGTCGCTGCCGGGCGCGCTGTACGAGGCCGGGGTCGCCGTCGTGGTCGCCATGACCTTCGCCCCGAACCTCGTCGCCGACGTGCTGCGCCTGCGCACCGCCCGCCGGCTGCGCGGCCGTCCCACGGGCGGGGTCCGCGCCCTCCTGCAGATCGGGCTGCCCGTGCTCGAAGGCGCCCTGGAACGGTCGGTCGCCATCGCCGCGTCCATGGACGCGCGGGGCTACGGCCGTACGGCCCAGGTCCCGCCCGCCGTCCGGCGCACCACCAACGTCCTCACCCTCGGCGGGCTGCTCGGCGTGTGCGCCGGTTCCTACGGGCTGCTCGCCGCCGAAGGCGCGGGCTACGCGCTGCCGCTGCTCGTGGCCGGGCTCGTCGCCGCCTTCGCGGGTCTGCGGCTCGGCGGGCGGCGCGCCGCCCGTACCCGCTACCGGCCGGACCGGTGGGGCGCGCGGGCCTGGCTCGTCGCCGGCTCGGGCGTCGCCGTGGCGGTGGCGATGATCCGGGCAGGGTCGGTGGCGCCGGAGGCCCTGCATCCCGGGGTCGTACCCCTGGAAGCCCCGCAGCTGCCGGTGTGGCCGGCGGTGTCCGTGCTGCTCGGTCTGCTGCCCGCGTTCGTGGCCCCGGTGCCGAAGGATCCGAAGGAGGCGAACCGGTGATCCGTTTCGAGAACGTCTCGGTGACGTACGACGGCGAGGCCGCGCCCACGCTGAAGGACGTGGACCTCGTCGTGCCCGAGGGCGAGCTGGTCCTCCTCGTCGGCCCGTCGGGCGTCGGCAAGTCCACCCTGCTCGGCGCCGTCTCCGGTCTCGTCCCCCACTTCACCGGCGGCACCCTGCGGGGCCGCGTCACGGTCGACGGCAGGGACACCCGGACGCATCCGCCGCGCGAGCTGGCCGACGTCGTGGGCACGGTCGGACAGGACCCGCTCGCCCACTTCGTCACGGACACCGTCGAGGACGAGCTCGCGTACGGCATGGAGTCGCTCGGCCTCGCGCCCGCCGTCATGCGGCGGCGCGTGGAGGAGACCCTGGACCTGCTCGGCCTCGCGGAGCTGCGGGACCGGCCGATCGCCACGCTGTCCGGCGGCCAGCAGCAGCGGGTCGCGATCGGTTCCGTGCTCACCCCGCACCCGAAGGTGCTGGTCCTGGACGAGCCGACCTCGGCGCTCGATCCGTCGGCGGCGGAGGACGTACTGGCCGTGCTGCAGCGGCTGGTGCACGACCTGGGCACGACGGTGCTGATGGCTGAGCACCGCCTGGAACGGGTGGTCCAGTACGCGGACCAGGTGCTGCTCCTTCCGGAGGCCGTGATGGGCCCTCCGGCCGAGATCATGGCGGTGTCGCCGGTGCATCCGCCGGTGGTGGCGCTGGGCCGCACGGCGGGCTGGGACCCGCTGCCGCTGACCGTGCGGGACGCGCGGAGGCGGGCGGACGGGTTGAAGGAGCGGCTCCTCCCCCGGACCCCCGCGCCTCGAACGCCGGCGGGGCTGCGTTCGCAGCCGGCGGGGTCTGGGGCGGAGCCCCGGTTCGGTAAGGGGCTGGGTGGGGGAATTCGCCTGTTCGGACGGCGGCGCACCAAGCCCGCCACCCCCGCCCCCGCCGACCCCGCCTCCCCCCTCCTCTCCGTCACCCGGCTCGCCGTCCGCCGCGGCCGCGTCGAGGCCCTCCGCCGCGTCGACCTCCAGGTCCACCCCGGCGAGACCGTCGCGCTCATGGGGCGCAACGGGGCCGGCAAGTCGACGCTGCTCGGGACGCTCGTCGGGATGATCGCACCGACGGGCGGGGCCGTGCGGGTCGCGGGGCTCACCCCGCACGCCACGGACCCGCGCGCGCTGATCAGGCACGTGGGGCTCGTGCCGCAGGAGCCGCGGGACCTGCTCTGCGCGGACACCGTCGCCGCCGAGTGCGCGGCGGCCGACCAGGACGCGGGCGCCGCGCCCGGGAGCTGCCGGGCCCTGGTGTCCGAGCTGCTGCCCGGCGTCGCGGACGGGACGCATCCGCGGGACCTGTCCGAGGGGCAGCGACTCGCCCTCGCGCTCGCCGTCGTACTGACCGCGCGCCCGCCGCTCCTCCTGCTCGACGAGCCGACCCGTGGTCTGGACTACGCGGCGAAAGCCCGTCTCGTCACGCGACTGCGCGCCCTCGCGGCGGACGGCCACGCCATCGTGCTCGCCACGCACGACGTGGAGCTGGCCGCGGAGCTCGCTGACCGTGTCGTGATCGTCGCGGGCGGTGAGGTGGTGGCGGACGGGCCGACGGCCGAGGTGGTCGTGTCCTCGCCGGCGTTCTCACCGCAGGTGGCGAAGATCCTGGCGCCGGAGCCGTGGCTCACGGTGGAGCAGGTGGAGGAGGCGCTGCGCGCATGAGCTCGCGTCCCGTCCGGCTCGGGCCCCGCTCGATCGCCGCCCTCGTCCTCGTCTCCGTCGTCGGTCTGATCGCCGTCGGCTGGCCCCTCTTCGCCGACGCGGGCTCCGCGCTCACGGACCACGCCGCCGACGCACCGTGGTTCTTCGCGCTGATGCTGCCGCTGCTCATCGCCGTCGTCGTGGCGACGATCGCCGACTGCGGGATGGACGCGAAGGCGGTGGCGATGCTGGGGGTGCTGGCCGCAGTGGGGGCGGCGCTGCGGCCGATCGGGGCGGGGACGGCGGGCCTGGAGCCGATGTTCTTCCTGATGGTGCTGAGCGGCCGGGTGCTCGGGCCGGGCTTCGGCTTCGTGCTCGGGGCGGTGACGATGTTCGCGTCGGCGCTGCTCACGGGCGGGGTGGGGCCGTGGCTGCCGACGCAGATGCTGGCGATGGGCTGGTTCGCGATGGGCGCGGGTCTGCTGCCGGGGGCGGAGCGGCTGCGGGGCAGGGGCGAGCGGCTGCTGCTCGCGGCGTACGGCTTCGTGGCGGCGTTCGCGTACGGCACGGTCACCAACCTCTACGGCTGGGTGACGGTCGGCGGCATGGGCCAGGGGATCTCGTTCCAGCCGGGGGATCCGGTGCGGGAGAACCTGGTGCGGTTCGTGGCGTACGTGGCCGCCACCTCGCTCGGCTGGGACCTGGGCCGGGCGCTGCTCACCGTCGTCCTGACGCTCACCACCGGCGGTGCGCTCCTGAGGGCGCTGCGCAGGGCCACGCGGCGGGCGAACTTCGAGGCCCAGGTCACATTCGAGGCCCCTGGGAGGGCCCCCCGGGGTGAGGCCCCTCATAGGACCCACGTCACGTCCGAACCGGAATAGTAGACCGGGGCGAGACCACCCAAATCCACCCATACGCGGCCATGAGCTGCGGTTATGTCATGGGCTGGACATATCACGGCGGCCCGGCCCCGCACCCCCGACCTCCGAACCGACCTCGTACACGGGGTCGTTGCCACGGCCTCGCCGGGCTGCTTCTCTGGTGGACGTCGCCAGGCAGCCGGTGCTCGGGACTTCTCGTCCGAGAGCATCACGGCAGGCCGGTTCCCCCCAGTTCCCGGGTCTCCCGGGCCCTGGTTCCGGCATGCCGAAAACGCCCGGCGCGACCTTTGCCCCCGACGTTAGGTAAGACGCTTTGTTCCGCTCGATCGCCACTCGTGTCAACGCCCGCAAGAAGACCTTCGCCGTCTCCGCCGCCGTCCTCATCGGCGCGTCCGGCGCGGTGCTCGGCACGACCGGTACGGCCTCGGCCGCCACGGAGCAGGAGATCGCCCGCCAGATCGTCCCGCCGGCGCAGTTCGCGTCCTTCAGCAAGATCGTCGAGCACGAGTCCGGCTGGAACCACACCGCCACCAACTCGTCCTCCGGTGCCTACGGCCTGGTCCAGGCCCTGCCGGGCTCCAAGATGGCCTCGGCCGGTGCCGACTGGAAGACGAACCCCGCGACCCAGATCAAGTGGGGTCTCAACTACATGAACGAGCGCTACGGCTCCCCGAACGCCGCCTGGAGCTTCTGGCAGACCCACGGCTGGTACTAAGCCGACAGCCGCACCGGCGCACAGCCTGACGACGCAAGGCCCCGTCCTCCCCAGTGGAGGAACCGGGGCCTGCGGCGTTTTCTCATACGTCCGGGCCGGCGCCCAGCAGCATCCGGACCTGCGGCCACAGCCCGTCCAGGACCGCCGGGTCGTTCTTCAGCTTGGCCAGCAGGACGAGCCCCTCCAGCTGGGCCACCACCGCCCGGGCCATCTCCGCGCCCGCCCGGTCCGCCGGGATCGCCCCCTCGGCCGCCGCCTCCCCCAGCACGCCGGCGATCAGCTCGATCTGCTCGTCGAAGATCTCGTCGAGCCGGACCCGGACGTCCGGCTCCTGGGTGCTCAGCTCCAGGGCGAGGTTGCCGAGCAGACAGCCGTCGACCGTGCCGCCGGCCTCCTTGAGCCGCCGCTGGGTCTCCGCCGGACCGGTGAGCAGGGCCCGCAGCCGGTCGAGGGCGGGGCCGGGCGCGGCCAGGGCGCTGGTCCAGCAGGAGCGCTCGGCGGCCCAGTAGGCGCTCGCGACCTCGACGGTCAGGGCCTGCTTGGAGTCGAAGAAGTAGTAGAAGCTGCCCTTCTTCACGTCCGCCCTGGCACAGATCTCGGCGACGCCCAGGCCCGCGTAGCCGCGGCCGCGCATGAGCTCGCCGGTGGCGTCGAGGAGTCGTTCACGTGCCGTGCTGGTGCGTCCCATGACGGTGACTATAGGCGACTTCCCGGTTTTTAGTTGACCGGTCGTCTACAACCCTCCTACTGTCCTCCACGCAGGCGGGCACCGCGCCCGCCCGGACCGAGGAGGCTGTATGCGGCCGGGCCGTCTGGGAGAGCTGCTCTCCCTCGAACTCCCCATCGTCCAAGGACCGTTCGGCGGGGGCCTGTCCTCCGTCGAGCTGACCGTCGCCGTCTCGGAGGGCGGCGGCCTCGGCTCGTACGGGGCGCATGTGCTCGACCCGGACGGGATCACCGCCCTGGTGGCCCGGCTGAAGGCGGCGACGGACCGGCCGTTCGCCGTCAACCTGTGGGTGCCGCAGGAGGGCGAGCCCGGCCCCGACACCGATCCCGCCGGTCTCGGCCGGCACCTGGACCGGATCCGCCCGTACTACGACGACCTCGGTGTGACCGCCCCCACCGCCACCGAAGTCGCCGCCGCCCTGGCCGCCCACCCCGACTTCGACGCCCAGCTCGACGCCCTGATCGCCGCCGCCCCGCCCGCCGTCAGCCTGGTCATGGGGCTGCCGCCGGCCCGCCTGGTGGCGGCGGCCCGGCGGCAGGGCATCGTCCTGATCGGCACGGCGACCACGGTCGCCGAGGCCGTCGCCCTCGAAGCGGCCGGCGCGGACGTGGTGGTCGCCTCGGGCAGCGACGCGGGCGGGCACCGCGGCGCCTTCCTCCGGCCCGTACGGGAGTCACTGGTCGGTACGTTCTCGCTGGTCCCGCAGGTGGCGGACGCGGTCGCGGTGCCGGTCGTCGCGGCGGGCGGCATCGCCGACGGCCGGGGCGTGGCCGCCGCCCTCGCGCTCGGCGCCGACGCCGTACAGATCGGCACCGGCTTCCTCGCCGCCCGCGAGTCCGGCGCGAGCCCGGTCCACCGCCGGGCCCTCGGCACGCCGGAGGCCCGTACGACGGTGCTGACCCGGCTCTTCTCGGGCCGCACGGCGCGCGGCATCCCGAACCGCTTCGTCCGGGACATGGCCGCCCACGAGGAACACGTACCGCCGTATCCCCTGCAGAACGCCCTGATGCAGCCCGTCCGGCGGGCCGCGGCCGCCCAGGGCCGCCCGGAGTACGTCAACCTGTGGTCCGGCCAGGCCGCCGGACTCAGCCGGCCGGGCGTACCGGCGGCCGAGTACCTGGCGGCGCTCGTGGCGGATGCCGACAAGCGGATGGATGGGGCCGCGGCGGATCCGTACGGGACCGATCCGGCCGCGGCGGTTCCGTCCGCGACCGATCCGGCGGCGACCGATCCGGCCGCAACCGGTCCGGCCGCGAGCGATTCGGCCGCAACCGATGCGGCTACAACCGCTGGATGATCGTGCCCGTCGCCAGCGCCCCGCCCGCGCACATCGTGATCAGCGCGAACTCCTTTTCCGTGCGCTCCAGTTCGTGCAGGGCCGTGGTGATCAGACGGGCCCCGGTAGCGCCGACGGGATGGCCGAGGGCGATGGCGCCGCCGTTGACGTTGACCTTCTCCAGGTCCTGGTCGAAGACCTGAGCCCAGCTCAACACCACCGACGCGAAAGCCTCGTTGATCTCGACGAGGTCGATGTCCCTGAGCGACATCCCGGCCTTGCCGAGCACCGCCCGGGTCGCGTCCACGGGCCCGTCGAGGTGGTAATGCGGGTCGGCGCCGACCAGGGCCTGGGCGACGATCCGGGCGCGCGGCCTCAGCTTCAGCGCGCGGGCCATGCGCTTGGAGGCCCACATGAGGGCGGCGGCGCCGTCGGAGATCTGGGAGGCGTTGCCGGCCGTGTGGACGGCGGTGGGCATGACCGGCTTGAGCCGGGCGAGCCCCTCCATGGTGGTGTCGCGCAGCCCCTCGTCGCGGTCGACGAGCCGCCACATACCCTGCCCGGCGTGCTGCTCCTCCTCGGTGGTCGGGACCTGGACGGCGAAGGTCTCGCGCTTGAAGCGTTCCTCGGACCAGGCGACGGCGGCGCGCTCCTGGGAGAGCAGGCCGAGGGAGTCGACGCGCTCGCGGGTGAGGCCGCGACGGCGGGCGATGCGCTCGGCGGCCTCGAACTGGTTGGGCAGGTCGACGTTCCACTCGTCCGGGAAGGGCTTGCCGGGCCCGTGCTTGGAGCCGGAGCCGAGCGGGACCCGGGACATGGCCTCGACGCCGCACGAGATGCCGATGTCGATGACGCCGGCCGCGACCATGTTGGCCACCATGTGGCTGGCCTGCTGCGAGGAGCCGCACTGGCAGTCGACGGTGGTGGCGGCGGTCTCGTACGGCAGGCCCATGGCGAGCCAGGCGGTGCGGGCGGGGTTCATGGACTGCTCGCCGGCGTGGGTGACCGTGCCCCCGACGATCTGCTCGACGCAGTCGGCGTGGATGCCGGTGCGGCCGAGGAGTTCGCGGTAGGTCTCGCCGAGGAGATAGGCGGGGTGGAGGTTGGCGAGCGCGCCTCCGCGCTTTCCGATGGGGGTGCGTACGGCTTCGACGATGACGGGTTCCGCGGCCATGAGCTCGTCCTCTCCTCGCCCGGGCGGGTGTCCCGGCACCCTCACCGGTCGGCGGGTCACGTGGAACTGGTGCCGAACTAGTACGTGTTCTAGTTCCGGTAGCAGTCTTATGACTGCTACCGCCGGTACGCAAGGGTCCGGGACGCAACAGTTCCCGCCGTGCGCCTTGCTACTTGTAGAACTCGTTACTACCTTTCCCGGCAACTTCTGATGACCCATCAGATATGGAGTGTGTTGCCGATGCGCTGCCCCCATCTCTCCGAAGGGTTCGACGCCACCGACCCCGATCTGCTGCAAGCCCGCGTCCCCCACCCGGAGTTCGCGCAGCTGCGGCAGACCGCCCCCGTCTGGTGGTGCGCCCAGCCCCCGGGTGTCACCGGCTTCGCCGACGAGGGCTACTGGGCCGTGACCCGCCACGCCGACGTCAAGTACGTCTCCACGCACCCCGAGTTGTTCTCCTCGAACGAGAACACCGCCGTCATCCGCTTCAACGAGCACATCACCCGGGACCAGATCGAGGTCCAGAAGCTGATCATGCTCAACATGGACCCGCCCGAGCACACCCGGGTCCGCCAGATCGTCCAGCGCGGCTTCACCCCGCGCGCCATCCGCAGCCTGGAGACCGCGCTGCGCGACCGCGCCCGCGCCATCGTCGCCGAGGCGAAGGCGACGGCCGGCCCGGACCGCACCTTCGACTTCGTCACCCGCGTCGCCGTCGAACTGCCGCTCCAGGCGATCGCCGAGCTCATCGGCGTACCGCAGGAGGACCGGGCCCGGATCTTCGACTGGTCGAACAAGATGGTCGCGTACGACGACCCCGAGTACGCCATCACCGAGGAGATCGGCGCCGAGGCCGCCATGGAGCTCATCGGCTACTCCATGAACCTCGCCGCCGCCCGCAAGGAGTGCCCGGCCAAGGACATCGTGTCCCAGCTCGTCGCCGCCGAGGGCCAGGGCAACCTCTCCTCCGACGAGTTCGGCTTCTTCGTGCTGCTGCTCGCCGTCGCCGGCAACGAGACCACCCGCAACGCCATCAGCCACGGCATGCACGCCTTCCTCACCCACCCCGAACAGTGGGAGCTCTACAAGCGGGAACGGCCGGCCACCGCCGCCGAGGAGATCGTCCGCTGGGCCACCCCGGTCGTCTCCTTCCAGCGCACCGCCACCCAGGACACCGAAATCGGCGGCCAGAAGATCCGCCGCGGCGACCGCGTCGGCCTCTTCTACTCCTCCGCCAACAACGACCCCGAGGTCTTCGAGAACCCCGAGACCTTCGACATCACCCGGGACCCGAACCCGCACCTCGGCTTCGGCGGCGGCGGACCGCACTTCTGCCTCGGCAAGTCCCTCGCCGTCAAGGAGATCGAGCTGATCTTCGAGGCCCTCGCCGACGAGCTGCCCGACCTGACACCGGCGGGCGATCCGCGCCGGCTGCGGGCGGCCTGGCTCAACGGGATCAAGGAGCTCCAGGTCAGGGTCGGTTAGGCGGTCCGGGACGCGCGAACGGAACCGGCAGGTCCGTTCGCGCGTCCGAGCAGGCATGCGGGGGACACAGAGAATCCTTACGGAGCGAATCCTTACGGGGCGAAGCCATACGGGGCGAAGCCATACGGGGCGAAGCCATACGGGGCGAAGCCTTACGGCGCGGATCACGGCCGTGCTCGTCGCGCTGCTCGCACTCCAGCTCGGCTCGCTCGTCGCGCCGGCGTACGCGTGCGGCTGCGGCGCCATGGTCACCAACCGGATGGCGCAGCTCGGCGTCGACCGGGAGACCTCGGTCGTGCGCTGGGACGAGCGCGCGCGGGTGGAGCAGATCGTCATGCGCTTCACCGTGCACGGCGACGCCCGACAGGCCGCCTGGATCATGCCCGTGCCGCACCGCGCCGACGTCAGCCTCGGCGACCCGGACCTCTTCGGCGAACTCGACGGGCTCACCGCGCCCGAGCACCGCGACCGCGACTACTTCTGGCCGCGCGGCTCCGACTGGCCCTTCGCCGGCGGCGGCGACGGCATGGCGGGCGCCGCCCCGCCCGGCGCGCGCGCCCCGGGCGTCGGCGTCGTCGGCCGCGAGCGGCTCGGCCCCTTCGACGTCGCCCGGCTCACCGCCACCGACCCGACCGCGCTCGGCGACTGGCTGCACCGCAACGGCTTCGAGCTCTCCGACCGGCTCTCCGGCGAACTCCGGCCGTACGTGGAGCGGAAGTGGGAGTACGTGGCCGTGCGCCTCGCCCTCGAGAAGGCCGGCGAGACGCTGTACGGCGCCCTCGACCCGATCCGGATCCGCTTCGCCAACGACCGGCCCGTCTACCCGATGCGGCTCTCCCGGCTCGCGAAGACCCCGCAGTCGCTCGGCCTGTACGTGATCGCCGGCCACCGCATGGAACCGCGCGGCGCCATCGGCGGCGACCGGCCGGAGGTCCTCTTCGCGGGCGCCGTCACGCCGAGGCGGGACGGCGAACTGGCCCGCCTGGCCGGCCCCGCCCCGGTGTTCCTCACGGCCGTCGACCAGTACTTCCCCGAGCCCGCCCGCATCGACGGCGACCACGAACTCGTCCGGGCCGCCGCCGACACCCCGTACCGCGTGATCGTCTGGCACGACCACCTGTGGACGGTCGCCGGCGGCATCCCGGTCTGGCTCCTCACCGTGACCGGCGCCCTGCTGCTGCTCGCGTCGGCCGCCCTCGGCGTGGCCCGAACGCGGACCCGGGCCGCGCGCCCCGCGCCGGTCGTACCTCCAACCGCCTGAGCCCTGCGCGACGGCGCGCATACGGCCTCGGGCTCCGCGACCCGGGCCCGGTGCACGTCCGGCCGCGGGGCCCTTCGCGGCGGCGCGCACAACGGGCTCGGGCTCCACGACCCGGGCCCGCAGGACGTCCGGCCGCCGCAGGGCCTGCGCGACGGCGCGCATGCGGGCTCGGGCGTCGCGGCCCGGGCCCGGTGCACGTCCGGCCGCCTGCACCCCCCTCGGCGGCACGCGCACAGACCCGGGCTCCCCGGCCCAAGCCCGCCGCACGTCCAGCCGCCTGAGCCCTTCGCTGCGGCGCGCATACGGGCTCGGGCTCCCCGACCCGCGCCGGGTGTACGTTCGGCCGCATGAGCAACGACCACGCGCGTTGGACCGCAGTCGACCACTACCTCACCGACCTGCTCGCCCCCGCCGACGAGGCCCTGACCGCCGCCCTCGCCGACTCCGCCGCCGCCGGGCTCCCCGAGATCGCCGTCGCCCCCAACCAGGGCAAGCTGCTCCACCTCCTCGTCGCCGCGCAGGGCGCCAGGAACGTCCTGGAGATCGGCACTCTCGGCGGCTACAGCACCATCTGGCTGGCCCGCGCCCTGCCTGCCGACGGCCGGCTCGTCACCCTCGAGTACTCCCCCCACCACGCCGACGTGGCCCGTGCCAACCTGGCCCGCGCCGGCCTCGACAAGACCGTCGAGGTGCGCACGGGCGCGGCCCTGGACACGCTCCCGCTCCTGGAACAGGAGGGCGCGGGCCCCTTCGACTTCGTCTTCGTCGACGCCGACAAGGTCAACAACCCGCACTACGTCACCTGGGCCCTGAAGCTCACCCGCCCCGGCAGCCTGATCGTCGTCGACAACGTGGTCCGGAACGGCACGGTCGCCGACCCGCACCCGGACGACGAGGCGATCACCGCGACCCGCGAGATGTTCGAAATGGTGGCCCGCGAGCCCCGGTTGGACGCGACGGCGTTCCAGACGGTGGGCACGAAGGGCTACGACGGCATGCTCGTCGCCCGGGTCGTCGGCTAGCCGCCACCTCCGGCCTTTGCCTCCCCCATGAGCATCGTGAAGATCAACATAGCTCTCCGCAGAAACGCTCAAATGAGCCATGCGAGTTTTTTGCCTCCCTGCCGTGCTTTCAGAGCGCGGGGAGAGGGTCCCTGCCTGGGGCAGGGTCACGAGCGGCGAGGACGGACACGCTCGGCAGCCCATCCGCCCGGTTGATGCTTCGCGGTCTCGCGGTTGTGGCACGACGTGCACAGCGGGCGCAGACGCGACCACGCATCCGGATCGGACACGCCACGCGCGAGCAGCACACGGCGCGATTCGGGGAAGTGGTCAGCCACCGTCGCCGGCTTCGTGCACAGCACGCACCACGGATGGGCGTAGAGGTAGCGGCGCCGGATGTTCGGCCACCGTCGCCCGTACGCGCTCGTCCCCGGTGTCTCCCGTAGTGCGTTCGCCTCACGCTCGTGAGCGGCACAACGGCCACCATGGGCCGTCAGTTCGGGGCACCCGGGTACCGAGCACGGGGGGGGCGGGGTCGTCGGGGCATGAGTGCTCGCCTCCTCGGCATCTCGGTGTGCAGGTAGTAGCGCTGGGATCCTCACGGCGCCCCTGTCGAACCTTCGCGCCGGTGAGGCCATAACCGCACGTCAGAGGGTTCCCAGCCACGCCATAGCCACATGTCAGAGATGCCCCCCAAGGGGCCGCGCTGGCCAAAGCGTCAAACTTCCGCCCTTGCTTTGTGCACATACGCCTCATGACGGCATGGGGGGGGGAGCAGCGATAGTCTTCACTTGTGATCAGCGCGATACCCCGAGGGGCCAGCGCAGCCCCCTGGCGTTAGCTCGAAGCACACGACCACGCCAAGCGCTACTGATCCCCGCGCTGTTCGAACTGGCTTTATCTGGCGTGGACTCGGACTCCTTGAACCTGGTCATCACCCATGGCTGCACAAGGGTGGTGCGCACCGGGCACTCCACGTCGCGGCGTGGCGTTGAGTCCCTTCATCTACTGACGTCACACAACGGCGCGCGACAGGATCCAGAGGACACGCGAGCCGCTTGACCCGAGCCATCGAGAGGACTGCCAACCATGACTACGAAGCACGGCGTACCACAGAGCACCACTTGCCCGGCACTTGAACTCCGCCTGGGTGGAGTGCACTTGACCGTGCAGCGCGTCCCGTCGTGGCTCGTCGCCCTGGTCACCACGGCCGGCGGGGCAGCGGGCACGTGGTGGGCACAGCGGTAGGGAAGCCGCCGGGTCAGTACGGTCGAGCAGCTCACGTTGGTGAACTGCCCCCCTTACTCGCAATCGGCCCCGCCTCAGCCCTGCGCCCCAGGACTTCTCGCCCTCGACGGCTAGACTCTGGCAGGCCGTTAGTTCGTCGGGGGAGGTGACATGGAGACAGCGACACAGCGCAACATCTGGACAGATGCCGGGTTGGACCACAACGTGATCGCCCGCCTGTGGGCCAAGAGCTCAGACGGGCTCCGCAGTGCCCTCGCCGAGCAGTTTCAGAGGCTCCTTAGCGAAGATCGCGAAGATCAGAACGACACCTCTTGGCTCTGGCCCAAGGGCGACGACTATGACGTGGTCTGTTCGTTTAAGCGTCTCCGAAACCTTCGTCAACCGCTTGGCACGCGGGATCGACTCAAGGCTGCCGCCGAGGATCTGCGCTCCGCGAACACTGTTACCGAGCGACGCGCCGCTGTACGCGAGTTCCGTGCCGCCTTCGCCGAGTTCGTTGCCTCCCTACTGCGGTTCCTCGTGCGGGTGCTCATCCTTCTTCTGTCCCGCATGTTGGGCCGCGCAGGAGCCGACGACGTTCCCGTGTGGAAGCCGGACCCCATCGACGCAGCACCACAGATCACGCCCCGAGGACCGAACCTCGCCTTCCCCGTGACTACCTACCGGGGCGGGCGTCGCAGCAGCGCGCAGGGGAGCGCCGTACTCGTTGCCTAGACAGCCCGTCGACCAAGCAAGGTCGAAAGGCTCAAAGTCATGTTCAACCTGCCGGACAGCGCCCCTTGGTGGGCGCTCCTGTCCGTGTCCGTCTTCCTCGCCGTCGTCTACGGCGGAATCCAGTTTTGGCGGCACACGTGGCCCCAGAACAGTCGGGACCGTCGAGCCGTCATCGAAGCGTGGCAGCGCGACCGCATCGAGCGGCGCAAGGAACTCGGCCGCGAGGCGGACCAGCAGGACCGATAGCTAGTGCGGGCCGGGGCCGTTGTCGTACAGCACCTTCACGAAGTGCGGCGCGGCCCGGGGACGAGAGTTGACGCGCCCTTCGGGATGCGGTCTCCTGCCCTCATGCCTGAACTCATGGGTCCCGACGATACGGAGACCGCCGGTAAGAACACGTTCGCACTCAAGCTCGGGCCAGTCCGCTTGCGCATGGAGAACGTATCCGAGCGGGTACAACTAGCCGTCGTCTATGGGGCAACTGCCATCGGTCTAAGTGCAGTCGCCGTCTACGCTGCACAGCTGATGGCGAGCCAGCCCACTGCGGAGGAAGGGGATTCGGAGGCCACTTATTGATCGTTTCAGAATGAGGTTCGGAGTCGTCTCAGGCACATGATGCTGCAGGCGAGTTGAAGGAGGCCGAGGTGCAGGTCGGCGCGTACCTCGTAGCGGACACGTAGGCGCTTGAACTGGTGCAGCCAGGCGAAGGTCCGCTCGACCACCCAGCGGGTCTTGCCCAAGCCGGAACCGTGAACGACGCCGCGACGGGCGATGAGAGGCTTGATCCCACGCTTCCACAGCAGGCGGCGGTACTTGTCGAAGTCGTAGCCCCGGTCGGCGAACAGTCTGCGCGGTCGCGTCCGCGGGCGGCCTCGCAGGCCCCGGATCGGCGGGATCGCGTCCAAGAGGGGCAGGAGCTGTGTGACGTCGTGGCGGTGGCCGTCGGTCAGCGTTACGGCCAGCGGGCTGCCGTGCCGGTCGACGATCAGGTGGTGTTTGCTGCCCGGCCGGCCCCGGTCGACCGGCGAAGGGCCGGTGTGATCCCCCCTTTGAGCGCCCGGACGTGCGAGCCGTCGATCGCCGAATCCTCCATGTCCAGGAGACTCGCCTTCCGCAGTTCGGCGAGAAGCACTTCGTGCAGCCGGGGCCAGACGCCATCCTCAGTCCAGTCCCGGAGCCGGCGCCAGGCAGTCACTCCTGAACAGCCAACGACCTGGATGGGGACATCGCGCCAGGCCACGCCCTTGCGGAGCACGTAGATGATGCCGGCGAGCGCGACGCGGTCCGGCACAGGCAGTCGTCCGGGGTGGCGATGGCGTCGGGCAGGCCGAGTCGGGAGAAGCGCAGCTATGCGCTCCCAGAGATCGTCGGGCACAAGGTCGGCGGGCATGCCGGAGATTCTGCCCGACGCCCTATCAAGCATTGGCGGCGAATCCGGTGTTGATGCGAATGGTGGGGCTGGGCGGGTTCAGCGCCAGCCTCCGTGGCGTGGTTCCACGGGCTCGCCGAACAGTGGGCCGAACTCCTGGCCGTCCTCGTCGATCACGACGTAGTCCGCCTCCGTCTTCGACGCAGCTGCGTGCAACCGGATGACGAGGTCAGTGACAGGCACGATACGCAGCGACAGGGCTGCGGCCACCTGGGCAGCTTCGTTGTCGATGTCCGGGTTGTACTTGTCGCGGGACAGTCCAAGGCGTCGAGCGGAGACCTGCATGACCTCGACATCGCCACCGCCCGAGAACGTGAGGCAGTCGTGCCATTCCAGCCCGATGATGATTTCCAGGGCTTCCCCCAGATCATCGGCGAGCAGACCACCTTCCCCTTCGGAACTCGCGTACACAACCGGTCGCCGGCCGTTCTGCTCGGCGCAGAGGAAGTAGGCCCCACCGGCGGACTCCCCGGCGATCACCTCCATCGGCGCACCCGAGGCAAGCCTCAAGCCCTCGCCATAGTGTTTCCGATGGATGTCGAAGCCGAACGACGACCTCAGCAGAAGGTCGATCTCCTGGGTGTTCCGGATCAGGTCGAGCAGGTGATCACTTGAGGTCATGGCACGGACGATAGCGACTGTCACTGACGTGTCGGCACCGCGGTGAACAGCGTGCTGCTGTCCGTCCACGGCCTGCCTGTCCCCGAAGAGGGCGCTTCACGTCCGCTCGAAGGGCCATCCATGCCTGCATCCGAGCCATCACTGCTCATTCTGAAACCACCAGTTAGGCCGCTCCTCCGAACTCGGTACTCGTCTTGAGCTGGTGGCACCCCCGGCACAGCACTTGCACGTTCCCCGCCGTGTCGGCCCCTCCCAACGCGAGGGGCCGCACATGGTCCGCGTCCACGTCTGCCGCAAGGAAATCGTCTAGGCACCAGTCACACCACGCGTGCCCCTTCCGCTCGATGATCCGGCGGAGCCGTGCAGCAGCATCGTTCCGGGCCGCTCGTCGTCGCCTCCGTGCTCGGCGCGTGCGGACGGTCGGTCGTCGCTCGTACACCCCGTGGCGGGTCTTGCGGCCCCGATGGGTCGCCGGCTCCGTGCAGTCGATACAGCGCATGGCGCCCCCTCTATGTCGTGAGCGACCGGATAGGCAACACACCGCTACCCGTGGGCCCGGTTGCAACGGGCATGTGGTCGCTCGTCGTCGTTCTCTGCGCGCCCACCCCGGGACTCGAACCCGGAACTCTGCGGCCGATATCCCCGAACCGGGGCCGGTACCGACACCAGACCACCCCGGTAACGCGGGATGCGGTGCAGCACGGGCAGAGCTGGTGTGAGGGCGGGCACTCGGTCCGCCGCGATCCCCCTTGGGGTGGGTGCGCGGTAGTCCCGCCCTCACTGTGTTGTGGGGACCAGCAGATTCCCGCGCCGTCTATCCGGCCGCGGGCCGTACCGCTCGGTCCCTCCCTGGTGCCCCAGTAGCCGGGACCGAAGGTGTCCCGGGAGCGCCGAGCCGTTTCGGTGGTGACGACAGAGACCCCGGCTTCCCTTTCCTCTGCAAGTGAGCACTCCCAACACCTCTTCGCCCCGCTGTAGGGCGGTCCCGCCCAAGGGCGAGCCAGCGTCCTCACGAGGCGCCCCCAGCGTGCCTAGCCCCGGCCGGAAGCTGGCTCGGTACCTCCTCACTGTGTTGTAGGGATCAACAGATTCCCAGCAGCCGCCGTGCGGCGTGCTCGGTTCGTGCAGTCCCTATGGGGAGCAAGAGATCCCCGCCCCCTCTGCCCGGCTGCGATCGGTGCGGCTCGGCCCCTCACTGCGATGTGGGGGCCACCGAATTCCCGGGGGCCGCGAGCGGAGGGGCTGAGCATGACGGGATGGCGTTTCGACGAACGGTTTGTTTTTCTCCATATTTTTTTCTTGTGCACACGAAAAATAGTCTTAACTGTCATATCGTCATGGCTCCGCCCGCTGTGGTCGGCTCCGCTGTGGGCACAGCAAAGCCCCGGCGGTCTGCGGGGACTACCGGGGCTGGCTGGGGGCGATCCGTAAGCCGACAGGGCTCAGAAACACCGAACGGCCCGCCGCCGAATTTCCCCGCGGCGGACCGTACAGACCCCTCAGAGGGCTCAGGTTTCCGCAGGGTCGGGTGACTCAGCCCATCGCACGATCACACGGTCCCGCGTGTTCGCGTTGCGGCCCCTGCCGACGGACTTGGCGATCCTCACGGAGTCGATAAAGAGCGCCAGGAACTCCCGCTTCTTCTCCAGGTCCCACG
The DNA here is from genome assembly GCF_053605265.1 of Streptomyces sp. NPDC003943. Classification (NCBI taxonomy): domain Bacteria; kingdom Bacillati; phylum Actinomycetota; class Actinomycetes; order Kitasatosporales; family Streptomycetaceae; genus Streptomyces; species Streptomyces sp. NPDC003943. Next base: position 129,874 of record NZ_JBSGIW010000002.1, read on the forward strand.
CCGCCCATGTCGACCCCTCCCCGATGGGATCTCCGTCCACGCTCGTCCACTCGTTGGGGATCTGGATGCTTCGGTTGCCGGTTGCCTCCAGTTCCGTCAGCCGTTCGGCCGTCCGCTCCTCGTGGGCAGCCAACCGCGCCATGGACTCCCTGAACATCTGCGCACCGGTCTCGTCGGCGTAGACGCCGGCCAGCCGGTCCACGTGGAGGATGCGGCGGGACTCCCGTACGTGCTCCAACTCGGCTCGCACCGCCGCACGTTCCGCGTCTCGCTGGGACGTGTCCTGTTGGCGGGCAAAGCGCCGTGACGCCTCGGCCAGCCATTCGAGGTCTTCCGGGTCGTCGGGGTCGATGGCCAGGAGGCGGGCCCACACCCGCCCCGCCGTCTCGCTGTCCGCCGCGTCCTGGCCGATGGCGAGACCACCGTGGCCCGCGATGACTCCCCCGGCCCGGTTGCACTTGTAGTAGAGCTTCCCGGCACGCCGGTCAGTCACCATCACGGAACCGCAGACGTCGCAGAACAGCAGTCCGTGTCCGGCCAGCAGAGTCGGGACGCGCCGACCCGCTCGTACGACCACCTGCGTCCGGCCGTCCAGCACGTCCTGGAGCTTCCACCACTCCTCCGTGGGGATCAGCGCTTCGTGCGACTGGACGGGCTGCCCTTCGTCGTCCCGCAGGATGACACGCTTCCCCGTCTTGCCCGGGATGGGATTGCCGTCGGCGTCCTTGGTCGCCTGTACCCGTCCCTGCCACTCGATCGCGTACCCCGCAAGGCGCGGGTCCCGCAGAATGCGCAGGACTGTCGACGACACCCACGCGGGCCGCTCCACAACTTCCGAGACTCCGCGCGCACGGCGCGAGGCGAGGCGCTTGGCTCCCGAGGCCCCCAGGGACTCCGCCTTCGTGGGGACGCCGTCCTCGTTGAGTCGCTTGGCGATCTGCGAGGCGGACATGCCTTCCGCCGCCCACTTGGCCATGTCACGAACGTGCGGTGCTTCCACCAGGTCCGGGACGAGTCGGACGACGGTCAGATTGCCGCTGGTCGCCCTCTCCGCCGTGAAGCCGTACGGGGCTACGCCGGAAACGTGGCTACCAGCCCGCCGCAGCGTGTCCTTGGTGGCGGAGACGTAGGCCGACTTCATGTCGGACTCCTGCTGTGCCAGACCCGCGATGATGGCGAGGATGCCGACCCCGACCGGGGTGGACGTGTCGAGGTACGGCTCTTCGACGCTCACCAGCCGGACGCCGTGCGCCTCCAGTTCCTCGATGATCCGCATCGCTTCCAGCGCGCCACGGCGGGTGAGGCGGGACAGCGAGAAGACGACCACCGCGTCCACGTGCCCACCTCGCACCGCCGTCATCATCTCCTCGAACCCCGGGCGGTGGATACTCGGGTCCCACCCCGACTTGCCCACGTCCTCGAAGTGGCCCGCGTCGCTCCACCCCTTCGACGCGATCAGCGAGGAGCACCGTTCGCGCTGCGCCACGGGCGATGCTTGCGAGTCGTCCTCACGCCGTTTTGACTGGCGGATGTACGAGACTGCACGTACGTGATCAAGGCTCGGCGCAGCGCCCGGCCTGTGCTTCCTGAGAGGTGTCATGTGCCCAGTGTGGTAAAGATCAACGTCCTGACCGTCCCGGCCGAGCAGCGCGAGGTCCTGGAGCAGCGCTTCGCCTCCCGCGCCGGGGCCGTCGAGGGGTCGGACGGCTTCGAGTGGTTCGAGCTGCTCCGGCCGCTGGAGGGCACGGACCAGTACCTCGTGTACACGCGCTGGCGCAGCGAGGAGGACTTCCAGAACTGGATGAGCGGTTCCATGAAGGAGGCCCACCAGGGCGGCGCGGACCGGCCGAAGCCCGCCTCGACCGGCTCCACGCTGTGGTCGTTCGAGGTCGTCCAGCAGGCGTCCCCCAAGAACTGAGCTGCGGGCCGGGTCATGCGCGTCCCACAATGGCGCGCATGACCTGGATGATCACTCCCGAGCGCGTCGACACCCCGGACGCCACCGCCCTGCGCCGCGACTACTACGGCGATGTCGCGGGCCGCTACTTCGGTCGGGTCCTGAGCGAGGACGAGTACGACGACGACATGATCGACGACGGCCTCGAAGAGCTGGCCCCGCCGTCCGGCGCGTTTCTCGTCGGCCGGCATGACGGCGAGCCGGCGGCCTGCGGCGGTGTCGTGCTGCTGGACGCCGAACGGGCCGAGCTGACACGGGTGTTCATCCGTCCGGCGTTCCGCGGGAAGGGCGGGGCCGACCTGCTCATGCGCGGTCTGGAGGACGCGGCGCGCGAGCTCGGCGCCCGGCGCATGGTGCTGAACACGCGCCTGGACCTGGTGGAGGCGCGGGCGCTGTACACGCGCAACGGCTACGCGGAGATCCCGGCGTACTGCACGGGCCCGTACATGGAGATCTGGTACGGCAAGGAGCTCTGACCCGCCGGACCGGCCTCAGGCGCGGTGGTCGCGGGGCGGCTCCGGTTCGGGGGGCCGTTCCGCGTCCGAGCCGGCGAGTTCGGCGGTGAGGAGTTCGACGAGCCGGACGAGGTCGGTGGGCCGGTCCGGGCCCCACCAGTCGCCGAGGAGGTCGGCGAGGGAGTCCTCGCGGGCCTTGGCGAGCCGTACGGCGGTCTCCGACCCGGGTGCGGTGAGCACCAGTTGGAGCCCTTCGCGCGCCACGAGCTGCCGTTCCTCCAGCTGCCGGGCGGCCTCGGTGATCGCGCGCAGCGGTACGGGGGTCGCCTCGGCGAGGCGGGCGGGTTCGACGGCGCCGTGGCGGCGGACGCGCAGCAGCAGCCAGCTGGCGGCGGGCAGGAGGTCGAGCCCGGCGCGGGCGGTGATCTTCTCGTAGACGTGTTTGCGGCCCTCGCGGGTGCCGAGCACGGACAGCGCACGGGCGCACTCGTCGTAGGAGGAGCGCTCGACGGGGTTGGAGGCGACGGTCTGGCTGGCGTCGGGCGCGGTGACGGAGCCGCGCAGCCGGTCCTCCTTGAGGAACCAGGCGACGACGAAGGCGACGAGGACGACCGGCGCCGCGTACAGGAACACGTCCGTGATGGACGTGGCGTACGCGTGCAGGACGGCCGGCTGGAGGCGGGCCGGGAGCGCGGCGATGGCGCGCGGGTCGGCGGCGATGCGGTCGGCGCTGACGCCGGGTGGCAGCGGCTGTCCGGCGAGGGCGTCCTGGAGTTTGCCGGTGAGGCGGTTGGTGAAGATCGTGCCGAAGACGGCGACGCCGAAGGACGCTCCGATGGAGCGGAAGAAGGTGGCCCCGGAGGTGGCGACGCCGAGGTCCGCGTACGGCACGGAGTTCTGCACGACGAGGACGAGGACCTGCATGACGAGGCCGAGTCCGGCGCCGAAGACGAAGAAGTAGACGCTCATCTCCCAGGTGGGGCTGGTCTCGGTCAGCCGGTGCAGGAGCAGCAGGCCGAACGCGGTGACGGCGGTGCCCGCGATGGGGAAGACCTTCCAGCGGCCGGTGCGGGAGACGATCTGCCCGGAGGCGGTGGAGGTGAGCAGCATGCCGACGACCATGGGCAGCATGTGCACGCCGGACATGGTGGGGCTGACGCCCTGCACGACCTGGAGGAAGGTCGGCAGATAGGTCATCGCGCCGAACATCGCGAAGCCGACGATGAAGCTGATGACGGCGACGAGGCTGAAGGTGCGGATCCGGAACAGCTTGAGCGGCAGCACGGGTTCGGCGGCGCGCCGTTCGACGAGGACGAAGCAGCCGAGGAGGACGGCGCCGAGGACGGCGAGTCCGATGATCTGCGCCGAGCCCCAGGGCCAGGTGGTGCCGCCGAGGGAGGCGACGAGGACCAGGCAGGTGGCGACCGAGGCGATGAGGAAGGTGCCGAGGTAGTCGATGGTGTGGCGGGTGGCGCCGACCGGGATGTGCAGGACGGCGGCGATGACGAAGAGCGCGACGACGCCGATGGGAAGGTTGATGTAGAAGACCCAGCGCCAGGAGAGGTGCTCGGTGAACAGTCCGCCGAGCAGCGGCCCGAGGACGCTCGTGGCGCCGAAGACGGCACCGAAAAGACCCTGGTAGCGGCCGCGTTCGCGCGGCGAGACGAGGTCGCCGACGATCGCCATCGACAGCACCATCAGCCCGCCGCCGCCGAGGCCCTGGACCGCGCGGAAGGCGATGAGCTGCGGCATGTTCTGGGCGATGCCGCAGAGCGCCGAGCCGATGAGGAAGAGGACGATCGCGCCCTGGAAGAGCTTCTTGCGCCCGTACTGGTCGCCGAGCTTGCCCCAGAGCGGGGTGGCGGCGGTCGAGGCCAGCATGTAGGCGGTGACGACCCAGGACAGGTGCTCCATGCCGCCGAGTTCGCTGACGATGGTCGGCAGGGCGGTGGAGACGATCGTCTGGTCGAGCGCGGCGAGCAGCATGCCGAGCAGCAGCGCGCCGATCGCCACGAGGACGGTCCGGTGACTCTGCCCCTCGCCCGGCGCCGCCCCGGGTAGGGGGCCTCCGGCGGGCTGCGGAGCGCGTATGTCCTGGGCCATGGGCATCTCCTCCGGGTCCTGCGGGTCCTACGGGCCTGCGGGCCTGCGGGCCTGCGGGTCCTGCTGGTGCCGCCGCTCCTCTGGGCGCGTCCTTCGTAGATCCATCCTGGATGGTTGACGCCGTTATGGCCTGTTATGGCCTGTGGAGGGGTACAGGCGTTCACCTCGCCGTGGCGGGCGGGCTGCATAATCGCTCGCAGTTGACTGGGGAGGGGCTCCAACCATGTCCGGAAACGTCTGTCCTGAGTGCGGTGCACACAGACCCGGCTGCGCCTGCGAACGCACGGAGGCACAGGCTGCCGCACTGGCCGCGGCGGAGGACTTCGATCCGCTGCGCATCCGGCCGTACGTGTCGCTGGGCGCGCCGGACGACGACACGGCGGTGATGGCCCCGGTCCCGCCGGGGGCGGGAGCTCCGGGGGCGCTGGGGGTCTCGGCGGTGTCGGTGACGCCGGGAGCTCCGATGGCGCCGGGGGCTCCGATGGCTCCGATGGGGCCTGGTGCGCCGATGGCGGCGGCGGGGCCGTTGCCGCCGGAGGTGCCGCCAGGTGGTGCGCCGGGTGGGGCGCCGGGTGCTTTGGCGGGCGACGGGCGGGGTGCGGTGCCGGGCGCCGGTCAGGGCGCGGCGGCGGGCGCGCTGCCGGATGCCGGTCCGGATGCCGGGCTGGGCGCAGGTCCGGGCACGGCGCCGGGCGGGCTGCAGGGCGCGCTGCCGGGGGAGCTGCCGACACAGGTGCAGGCGGCCTACCCGACCGGGGGTTACGGGGAGGGGTACAGCGCCGGGTACGGGGCCGGGACGGCTGCGACCGGGTACGGGGCCGGGCCAGGGGCCGCCGGGTACGAGGAGGCGACGGCCGCGTACGGGGCCATACCGGCTGCCGGGTACGGGACCGGGGCCGAGAGCGGGTACGCGCCTCGGGCGGAGGACGACGGGTACGACGGCGGGTACGAGGGCGCGTACAGCCACACCACTCCGTCCTTGGGGTCCGTGGGCGCGTACGAGGGCGCCGACGCCTACGAGCCGGCGCACACCCTCGCGTACGCCCCCGACGGGTACGAGGAGCGGGGCCGCGGCCGGGGCCGGGCGGTGATGATCGCGGGCGTGGTGGCGGCGGCGGTCGTCGGCACCGCGGTCCTCGCGACCACGCTGATCGGCGGCGACGACGGCACCGACGACCGGGCCGACGTCCCCGTCGTCACCACCAGCGCGTCCCTGAACCTCGCCGTGTCCGAGGCGCCGACCACCACCCCCTCCTCGTCGGCGTCCACCTCCGAGTCCCCCACGGCGAGCCGGACCTCCGCGTCCGCCTCGCCGTCGCCGAAGGCCACGCGTACCGCGACCGCCACGACCTCCGGCGCGCCGACCGGCCCGGCCCGGCCGACGGCCACGGCGGGCGGGAGCGCGCCGACCGAGAGCGGGGCGCCGGAGGCCGAGACCCTGAGCATGGGCTCGACGGGGCCGCAGGTGGAGGACCTCCAGTGGCGGCTGCGCGAGGCAGGGCTCTACAGCGGGCCGATCGACGGCCGGTACGGGAAGAAGGTCAAACACGGGGTCGAGGTCTTCCAGTCGTACATGGACATCACCGAGGACCCGCGGGGCGTGTACGGGCCGACCACACGGAGCCAGCTGGAAGCGGTGACGAGCGGCCAGGGGGACGGCCAGTAGGGCGGGCGGCCCGGCCGACCGACCGACGACCGGCTGACGACTGGCTGACGGCTGGCATGGTCCGGGATGCGGACGTGGGTGGCGGTCCCGGCACAGCGTTTTGTATCGTGGAGAAACAAAGTGGCCCCGCCCGCACCCCCTGACCGGCGGGCGGGACCGCTTCGTACCGCTTCACGCCGATTCGTACGACTTCGCACCGCCGCATCTCCGACACCCCTCCTGGAGATCCCCATGACCGCCACCACCCCGGCGTCGCTCACCGCCCGTGCCCTGCTCCTCGACATGGACGGCACGCTCGTCAACTCCGACGCCGTCGTGGAGCGCTGCTGGCGCCACTGGGCGGAGCGGCAGGGGCTCGACCCCGACGAGGTCATGACGGTGGTGCACGGGCGTCAGGGGTACGCCACGATGGCCGTCCTGCTGCCGGACCGGCCCATGGAGCAGAACTACGCCGACAACCGGGTCATGCTCGCCGAGGAGACCGCCGATCTCGACGGCGTCGTCCCGGTCCCCGGCGCCCCCGCGTTCCTGGCCGCGCTCGCCTCGCTCCCGCACGCGCTGGTGACCTCGGCCGACCGGGCCCTCTCCGCGGCCAGGATGGGCGCGGCGGGGCTGCCGATGCCCGCGGCCCGCGTGACCGCCGAGGACGTGAGCGCCAGCAAGCCGGACCCGGAGGGCTTCCTGAAGGGCGCCGCCGAACTGGGCTTCGCGCCCGAGGACTGCATCGTCTTCGAGGACTCCGAGGCCGGCATCCAGGCCGGCCGCGCCGCCGGCATGCGGGTGGTCGGCGTGGGTGCGCGCGCAGCCGCGTTCGCGCCGGACGTACTGGTGGAGGACCTGACGGCCGTACGGATCGAGACGGCGGGCGACGGCGCGATCACCCTCACTTTCGCGGCCGAGTAAGCCCAACGGCCCCTTCAGCCCAGGGCGGGGCCACCCCGGCCCGACCCTGACCCAGGAACCCGCCTCGGCCCCGGCCCAGCTCCCGCCCCCGGACCCCGGACCCCGGGCCTGTTCCAACCTCAGCACCGCCCTGAACCGGGGACCGCCCCAGCCCCGCCCTCAGCCCCGCCCGGGACCCGCCGCGGCCTCACCCTGCCCGCACCAGGCCTGCCCGTGGCGCCACCCTGCCCGCACCCGGGAACTCGCCCCAGCCCTCACGCTCCGCCCGGTCCGGGACCTGCCCCGGCCCGCCCTTCCAGCCCAGGCCCGCGCCACCGGCCGAAGGCCACCGGACCCTAGGGCCCGCAAGGACCATCTCCCCTCCCCTACGCCACGCCGTCAGGCCGCCAACCTCCCACCCCCACACGGGAACTGCCCCCTCCTCACGAGAACAGCCACCCCGCCACACCTTCACCACACCTCCGCACCCGCCACCCCTTGATGTGACGTGCACATGTCGCCACGCTGTCACCTGGCGCATCCCCGACGGAAACGTCGCGCCGCCACGATGACCGGGCCGACCACCCGGCACCGGCCCCCACACCAAGGGAGTTCGCATGTCCGCCGCCAGTGTCTACGCGCGTCGAATAGCCACGCTCGCCGCCTCCGCCGCCCTGACCGTCACCGGCCTTCTCGCCACCGCCCCGGCCGCACAGGCGTCCCCGCCCACCCCGGTCGACGCCGCCACCGCCCGCACCTACCTCGCGGCTCTGACGGTCAAGCCCGCCGGCTCGACCACCGGCTACAGCCGCGACCTCTTCCCGCACTGGATCACCCAGTACGGCACCTGCAACACCCGCGAGGTGGTGCTCAAGCGCGACGGCGTCAACGTCACCACGGACGCCAACTGCGCGGCCACGAGCGGCAGCTGGTACTCCGAGTACGACGGCGCCACCTGGTCCCTCGCCTCCGACCTCGACATCGACCACGTCGTCCCGCTCGCCGAGGCGTGGCGCTCGGGCGCCGACAGCTGGACCACGACCAAGCGGCAGGGCTTCGCCAACGACCTGACCCGCCCGCAGCTCATCGCGGTCACCGACAACGTCAACCAGGCCAAGGGCGACAAGGACCCGGCGCAGTGGATGCCGCCGCGCACGGCGTACCACTGCACGTACGCCCGGATGTGGGTGCAGGTGAAGTACTACTACGACCTCAGCGTCGACTCGGCGGAGAAGAGCGCGCTGCAGTCGATCCTCAACGGCTGCTGAGCCGAACGGAACCGGATCCGGAACCGGCACCGATTTCCAAATGTTGAACTTGCAAGCACTAGTGAGGGATGCCTAACCTAAGGACTTCATCGGTTCACCGTCCCCCCACGCCCGAAGGAGTCCTCCCCCCATGAATGCGCTTGCGAGCCGTCTGAACCAGGCCCAGCCCTACGCGCTCGGACTGTTCCGGGTCGTCGTCGGCCTGCTCTTCGCCTGCCATGGCGCCGCCTCGCTCTTCGGAGTGCTGGGCGGCGCCATGGGTGGCGGCACGGTGCCGACGGGCAGCTGGCCGGGCTGGTACGCGGCCGTCATCCAACTGGTCGCCGGCGCCCTGGTCCTGGTGGGCCTGGGCACGCGCGCGGCCGCGTTCATAGCCTCCGGCTCGATGGCGTACGCGTACTTCTCGGTCCACCAGCCCGAAGGCCTGTTCCCGCTGCAGAACGGCGGCGACGGCGCGGCCCTGTTCTGCTGGGCGTTCCTGCTGCTCGTCTTCACCGGCCCGGGCGCGTTCGCGCTCGACGCCCTGTTCACCGGGCAGCGGTCGGAGAAGAGCGCGACCGTCACCGCGTAAGGGCAGCCAGGTCTACGCGGCGGGCCAGGGCCGGAGCCTGCGCCAAGGCCGGGCCGAAGCCGGAGCCTGCGCCAAGGCCGAAGCTGAAGCTGAAGCCTGCGCCAAGGCCGGGCCGAAGCCGAAGCTGAAGCCGGAGCCCAGGCGAAGACCGGGCCCGGGACCAGAGCGGGACCAGGCCCAGGGCCGGACCCGGGACCAGAGCCGGACCCGGGACCAGAGCCGGACCCGGGACCAGCGCCACGGTTCCCGGCCCCGGTCGCCGCCCGGGAACCGCCGCCCGCGTAGGCTCTGGCGCTGTGAACGTGCTCGACGGCACGGGGTGGTCGCTGCAGGCGCTGACCGCGGGCCCGTGGATCTACGCGGCGGTGACGACGTCGATCCTGCTCGACGTCTTCCTGCCGGTGCTGCCGAGCGGAATCCTGGTCGTCACGGCCGCCACGGCGGCTGCCGGGGCGTCGGCCTCGGCCCCACTCTCCGTCGCGGCAGCCGTCCCGACCGCCGTCCCGGCCGCCGTCCCGACCGCGGCGAAGGCCACCGCGTTGGCCGGCGCGGCCGCCCCGTACGCCCCCTCCCTCCTCGCGCTGCTGCTCTGCGCGGCCACCGCCTCGATGCTCGGCGACCTCGCCGCGTACCACCTGGCCCGGCGCGGCGGAACCCGCCTCGCTCGGGCCGTCGCCCGCTCGCGCCGCCTGACCGCCGCGCAGGAACGTCTCGGCGAGACGCTCGCCCGGGGAGGCGGCCTGCTGGTCGTACTCGCCCGCTTCGCCCCCGCCGGCCGCTCCGTCGTCTCCCTCGGCGCGGGCGCGACCGGGCGCCGGCTGCGCGACTTCCTGCCCTGGTCGGCGCTGGCCGCGGCGATCTGGGCGGGCTACGGCGTGGGCCTCGGCTGGCTGGGCGGCCGCTGGCTGGGCGCGACCTGGCTCGGCGCCTGCGTACCGGTACTGGCGCTGTTCCTGGTCGGCTCGCTCGCGGCCTTCGTCATACGGCGTCCGGCTGCGACTCCGGCACCTGCGGCCTGACCGGCTCCGATACGACCGGGTGAGCCCCTCGTATCCGGAGACCGGCCAGGAGCCTGGCGGTGGCGTCCGCCATCTCCTCAACGGCGCGGTCGAAGACCTCGCGGTTGTGCGCGGCGGGCGCGCGGAAGCCGGAGACCTTGCGGACGTACTGCAGCGCGGCGGCGCGGATGTCGTCCTCGGTGGCCTCGTGGGACAGCGCGGGCGGGCGGAGTGTCTTGATGCTTCGGCACATGCCTCCAGTGTGGCGCGCGCCACTGACAACGCCATGCCGCGTCAGTTTCCCCAGGCCCGCCGGCTGCGGGCGTTGATCTCGGCGGCGCGGGCGCGCAGCTCGCGCAGGGGCGTGGCGGGCTGGACGTCGACGGGCTCGGCCTCCCACTCGTGGCCGCCGTGGACGGGGCGGATCAGGAAGCGGCCGGCCACGGTGGCGACGTAGAAGCCCACCTTCCCGGTGGCCGTGTCCCGGACGAGGTCACCGACCTCGGGCACTGGCTGCATGCATCCCTCCCGTCCGACCGTCCATCCGTCCGTCCATCCGTCCGTCCATCCATCAATCCATACGCGGAGATCAGATAGATACACCCAGAGAATCGCCGAGACCCCCCTCTGTCAACGCATCTCTAGAGATGTCCCCCGAAGGATGGATCGGCGGCGCGGGCCCGCGCACACGTGTACACCAGCCGCGAGAACCGGGCCTTAGGGTGTCCCGCAGACGGAAGGGAGTGGTCCACCCATGACTGACCAGACCGACCAGGACGCCGGTCGTCGGCCCAAGTACCAGCGCATCGCCGACGAGTTGAGAACCGCGATCCAGTCGGGCACCTTCGCCCCGGGCGACCGGCTCCCCGGCGAGAACGACCTCATGTCCACGTACGACGTGGCACGGATGACCGCCCGTCAGGCCCTGTCCGTCCTGCGCAGCGAGGGCCTGGCCGAGGCCCGCAAGGGCGCCGGGGTCTTCGTCCGCTCGTTCCGCCCGCTGCGCCGCCGCGGCATCCCGAGGCTGGCCCGGGAACACTGGGGCAGCGGCCGTTCGGTGTGGTCGGCGGACATCGAGGACCGCGCGCTCGTCGTCGACCAGATCGAGGTGACCCCGGCCGCCCCGGCGGGCGCGCGGGTGGCCCGGGTGCTCGGCCTGGACTCCCCCGACGCCCCGGTCTGCGTCCGCAGCCGCCGTTTCGTGCTCGACGACCGGCCGGTGCTGCTCTCCGTCTCGTACCTGCCGGCCGCCCTAGCCGAGGGCACCCCCATCACCGAACCGGACACCGGCCCCGGCGGCACGTACGCCCGCCTCACCGAACTGGGCCACCGCCCGACCCGTTTCCGCGAGGAGATCCGCTGTCGCATGCCCTCCTCGGAGGAATCGGCGCGACTCGCTCTGGAGTTCGGCACGCCGGTGATCCTGATCGGCCGGACGGCGGTGACGGAGGCGGGAGTCGCGGTGGAACTGAACGAGATGACGCTGGACGCGTCCTCGTACGTCCTGGAGTACGACTTCGACGCATAACGGCCAGTGGCCGATTCCCTTCCTTTCACGGAGAAGGCGTGAAGAACGTGCGTATTCTGTGAGCGCGTCCGGGATGGTTGAACGGGGGACGATGCCCGACACGCGCTCACCGAACGTCACTTGACCCGTGATTGAGGGACACCCATGTTCCGTACGCGCACGATCGCCGCTGCCGCCACGGCCGCCGCGGCGGGCCTGCTCCTGCTCCCCTCGCAGGCCCAGGCCGCAGGATCCGTCCACCTCTACAAGATCTACTACGACAGCCCGGGGACGGACTCCCGCTCCAACACCAGCCTCAACGGCGAGTGGGTCCAGATAGCCAACACGACCGCCTACGCGGTCAACCTGCGCGGATGGACGCTGACGGACGCGTCCGGCCACAAGTACACCTTCGGCAACTTCACCCTCGGCAAGGGCAAGACCGTCACCGTCCACACCGGCCGCGGCACGAACACCGCCGCGCACCTCTACCAGGGCCGCGCCGCGTACGTGTGGAACAACGACCGGGACACGGCCACCCTGAAGAAGTCGAACGGCATACGGGTCGACACCTGCTCGTACAACTCGACCCGAGTCGACTACGTCTGGTGCTGATCAGGCGGTGACGCTGGCGTCGCCGGCGCTCCCCTCGCGCTGCGAGGGGAGCCCGTACTGCTGCAGTTCGGAGTTGACCTGCCCGCCCAGGGTCATGACGTTGAGCGTCGCCGAGTTCTCGCTCGCGATCGCCTTCTCCACGCGCGCGACGAGCGTGGTGAACGCGTCCCGCTCCGACTGCCCGTGGTACGGGCCCACCCGTGCCTCGAAGTACACCCGCTCGTGCCCGAGCAGCTGCTCGGTCGACCGGTAGTTCTTCCACTGCTCCCGGTACCGGTACACGCTCTCCAGCGACACCGACGCCACCACGATCAGACTCAGCACGGTCGCCGTCACCCGCGCGAACCCGAGATCCAGATTCACGAGCACGGGCACCAGCGCACCCCCGACCACCGACACGGTCCGCATCCGCAGATGCATCGCCTTCATCTTGGTGGCCTTGCGGTCGTACCACTCCTGATACTGCCCGAGCCGCTCGTCGACGTACGCCTGAGGCGTCATCTCCCCGTCCCTCAGCTGCACTTCCGGCCCGTCCCCCATGTTCTCCATGCGGCGAGTATGGCACTGTCGGACCCGGTCGTTACGGTGGCCGCATGGCGATGACGATCGACGACCTCCAGCAGCTCTGCACCGCGCTGCCCCCGCTCCGCAAGGCGGCCACGGCAATGGACGGCACGCCCGTGTACGTGGGCGAGGTCGACGGCGTCGACGCGTTCCGACTGTGGAGCGACGTGCGCCAACTGCACGAGCGCACGGGCTGGTGGCCCGTCCTCACCGGCGAGCCGGGTGACCTGGCCGGCGTCCTGATCGGCCTGCGTCCCGACTTCGCGCCCGAGGCGACCGCCCCCAGCAGCCCCTACCTGCTGTCGGAAGAAGTGACGGCCGACGCCGTACACACCCTCGCCGCCCACATCGCCGCCGAAGTGGACCTCACCCGGGTCGGCGGCACCCACATCTCCGCGATCCGCCAGCCCCGCACGACCCTCTGCCTCGTCCAGGCCCCGGCCGGCCACGACGTCCCCGCCCTCCTCAACTGGCTGGGCGCCTGCAACCACGACCTCACCGGCGCCGATCACCAGTCCGTCCTTCGTCACTTCCACACCCACTACGGCGCCGAACTGGTGACCCTCCAGGACAACATCCTCGAACTCCTCGTCCACCACCGCCCCACCACCCCGGAGGCGGTAGCGACCGCCACCCTGGAGCACTACGCCTACTGCCCCGACATCGTCTCCCAGGGCGTCGGCTCCCTGGAGGCCCTCGCCGCAGGCCAGCTGCGCGCCGGCAGCTGGTACTTCTGGTGGGACTGAGCCCCCGGAGCGCCTCACCCGCGTCGGGCCCCCACCGCAATCGCACGAAGGCCCCCTGCCAAGATCGGCAGGGGGCCTTCGTCACACGGTGGGCGCGGACGGTTTCGAACCGCCGACATCTGCTTTGTAAGCCTGGCGCCACGCGTGTACACGTCCTCGCTGGTCGTCGCGCGTGCCACGCGACGAGCCTCTCGACGGGCGTTTACCCCGCGACGGGCTCCGAGTGTCCGTGGTTGACCGCTCGATCTGGCACGGATCTGGCACGAGAGCGCGCCGAGGCCAGGGGGTCAGTCGTGTCGCAAAGCTGGTACACGGATGCCGGGAGCAAGGTCGGTAGAAGACACCAACAACTGGGCTGCCGTTTGTAGATCGCGTTCCCATGCCGGGAGATCGTCCGGTTCGATCCATTCGCTGTACTCCGCTGCGACAGAGAGGAACTGCGTCTCCTCCTGGGTGCGTGCCGTGACGGTCATCGAAAGGCCGTCGCCGACTTCCTTGGGACTCAGCGCGCCTTGCACGAGACCGAACGCGAGGCTCACGAGAAGACGTCGACCGGCCGTCTCCTCGTCAGGAAGAGGCACGTCGAGCTCGCTCAGTGCTTGGACGTACAGCTCGCGAACCTCGGTCGCATCGCTCCGGCGCGACAGGCCGGCCAGCTCACGCAGGGCATGAGAGTCATGCCCGTCAACTAGCGCGTGCGCAGCGAGCATCGGGAGATCCTCAGGGCGGAGCACCTCCGCCACGTACTGCCAAGCACTGTCCTGCAACCGGTCCATGACGGCCATCGTGGAGGGCGCGAGGCGTTTTGACCAGCAGATTGTCATTGCCTCAGCGGCTTGCCTGGACACGGCTCCGGAGGCCCCATGCGGCTCGCCTGCCTCCGCTGGTCACACGGTCGCCGGGCCCCAGCCCGGCAACCGCCGTCCACAAATAGTCCACGCCTGAAAGGAGTAGGGGCTCCCCCGCCTGGCAAGATCAGGAAAGCAGGATGGTGCAGCAGGGGGAGGCCCAGTGGGAAGCTTGCGTGTCGGTGACGTGTTTCGGTCGGCCCAGAACCGAGACCCGTCGGTAGGGCGCATCGATGGCTACCCGAATATCCATCACATCACAGCTTCCACGGTCCTCGCCCAGATTCAGCTCAGCAAGGGAATCAACCCGATCGCCAAGGCCAAGGCTGTCGGCGGGCGGCGGCGCCCGGCCATCCTGATCCGTTCCAGCCCGTGGAAGGCTGGTACCGCTGAGACACCTTGGCACGACGTGTTCGACCTGGATAACGGCCACGTGCGCTACTTCGGCGACCACAGGGTGGATCACGCAGTGCCGGTGGGAACGACCCAAGGCAACGCGGTGCTGCTGGAGGCGTTGGGGGAGCATCAGGCAACTACCTCAGAAGAGCGTGCGCTGGCCACGCCTATGCTGCTCTTCGCGGCGGTATCCCGGAACGGAACGCCGAAGGGATACGTCGAGTTCTGCGGCGTGGCGATCATCGAAGATGCCGAGCAGATCGAGCAGGAGGCGGAGGGAAGGTCCTTCCCCAACTATCGCTATGACCTCTCCATCTTGGACCTGACCGCAGAAGAAGATCAGGTCGATTGGGCTTGGATCGAGGACCGAGGAAGACCCGAACTGTCGGCTGCAGACGCGCTCACACGCGCTCCCCGCTCCTGGCGTCAGTGGGTCGAGCAGGGGCATGCCGTCTTGCCGAAGTTGCGACGGCAGACCACGCGAGGGGCCAGTAGCTCAGGCTGGCGCTCGGAGGACGACGACCGCGGCTCCATGACACTGTTTCCCGCCCCCCGCCGACCGGACGACTCAGCTTCAGCCCCTTCTGTACCAACCGGGTCGCTGGAGAATATGACGGTCAGCGTGCTCATGGACAGGTTGAGAAGCCTCAAAGTCCACCAGAGGAACGGTCGGCAGAGTAGGCACAAGCCACTTGCCTTGCTGTGGGGCATCTCCCGCGTGGCTACGGGAAAGCCTTCCCTTGCACCTTGGCGCCAGTTCCGCGACGAGGTGGGAGGGCTGTTGGCCGAGTTCGGCCTCCCAGACTCTTCTGTGACCCCTGAGTATCCGTTCTGGCACCTGCGAACAAGCCAACTGTGGGATGTGCATGGTGTGCCGGCCGAGCAGACCACCAAGGTGCATGCGGCAACGTTCGACAGGTTGAATCCCGAGGGAGGGATAGTCGAGCAGGCCGAGCGGCTGCTGAGCGATCCGTGCGTGCGGTCGGAAGCGATCGCCGTGCTGCGGGAGACATACCTTGCCGACATAGACCAGCACGCCCTGATGCAACGGCTGGGATTGGCCGGCTACGAGAGAGCCAGCGGCGTCGGCGACTTCACAGAAGACCAGGGGACGGAGGGCAGCCCCGCCGCACGGCGTACGGTCGCCGCATCTCGTATCGTCCGCGACACCGATTTGGCGGCCAAGGCGAAGAAGCTGCACGCCGACCGATGTCAGGTCTGCGGCCTACAGTTGCCCACGCGGTTCGGCACCTACAGCGAAGCCGCCCACATCCGCGGCCTGGGCCGTCCCCATAACGGTCCCGACGAGCTGCCGAACCTACTGGTGCTGTGCCCGAACCATCACGTCCAGTTCGACACATTGGCGATCTACGTCGACCCGGACGGCATCGTTCGCATCACTGCCGACGGCAGCCGCATAGGCGAACTCCGGCCGCACCCCGCTCACCAGATCAACGCGGTACACCTTCGCTACCATCGCGCGCTGTGCGGCAGGGACACGACTGGCTAACGCCTTGCTCCGCTCGATCGAGAACCTTCACCAAAGGTGTGACCACCGCTTTAGGAGTTCGGTCGGGGTGTCGCTGGTGGGGGAGGGTAGCTGCTCGCGGCTGCCGTGCGGAGCCGTGGTGGACTGCTGTCATCCACCGTCGTTGATGTCAGTTGTGGATGTCGGCCGTCGGCGGCCTGCGAACGGCCGGTGATAGTCCGAAGCTTCTCCGACCGGGGGGTAGTCCCTGCTGAACACCACGTAGACGGGGAACTCGGGGTCGCCGACCTCCAGGAGCTGGAAGATGTCCAGGTCGTGGTTCGCGTACCGATGCATGTACTGGATGAAGAGCTTGAACTCGTCGTCCGACAGTCGCTCGTCGTGCCGCTCGTTGTGCATGTCGCCCCGTCGTTCGCGCTCGTTGATGTCAGCACTCATGACTGTCCTGGCACGGCGCGTGCTGGCACTTGTCGTCGCGTCGGTGCAGCCGTCGAAGGTCTTGCAGAGCAGCGACAGGGAACGGATGCAGCACCCACTTCTCCCGGTACCCGGTCTCGCCGTGCACCCGCAACACCGTCGCGGCGGCTTCCAGTACGGCATGACCCAGCACACTACGGGGCTGTGTCGAGCTCCAGGAGAGACTGCCCGCTTCGTCGGGCGAGTCCCGGCTGGTCGACATGTCCGGGAACCGGTAAATGGCGATGGCCACGTCTGTTCCTCGGCGCCGGAGACGCCACCTCAGTTCGGCGGGTTCGAGATCGAACGAGACGCGCTGGGCGGGTGAGTCTCCGTAGAGACCTGCCACGGCATGCAGCAAGTCGGCCAGGGCGTCCGTGCAGTAGCTGGCGAAGCCCTGGTGCTCCGAAGCGGTGTCGGCGATCCGGTACGTGACCCACCCCGAGCCGCCCAGTTCCCAGCTGAAGTGGAGATCGTCCGCCATTCGCACCCCTCCAAAGTGGCTCACAGCCCCATCATCGATTGATGGGGATCTCGTAAACGATCTCGCACAAAGCAGCCGGGACGACGATGTCCGCCGTCTCTACGGGGCGCCCCTGATCGCTGTAGTACGTCCGCCGGATGTGGGTGACGAGCGCGGCCTTCTGAATCCCGAGGAGTGAGGCTTCCTCGGTGGTGGCTTGGCGGGGCTCGGGCTGCTCGACGGCGTGGCTGACGGTGACACCGATCTCGGCCATCCGGTTCACGACGCCAACCCCCGCGTGAGGCCCGCCCTCGGGAAGGACGACGAGAGTCCCGCCGGTGAGGTCGTACGGCTCCCAACTCGTCGACAGTTGCACCGGCCGTCTATCGGCGAGGAACTCGTACACGGTCCGGACGCACAGCTCGCCCTCACCGATCCCGAGCCGCGCAGCGATCTCCGCCGGCGCGGGCACCTTCGCATCGGTACGGCTCTCCCAGCCGCCGTTACGCCCGACGGCCTTCATGTCCGCCCGGAACGGCGACCCGTCAGGCTGCTCGCGCGCTGCGGACCGAACCATCCGTACCCGTTGCCGGGGCTCGGCCACGTACGTCCCCGACCCGGCCCGCCCCTCCAGCACTCCCTGGGAGATCAACAGCTCTTGGGCCCGGCGAACGACGTTCTCGCCCACCCCGCACTCCTGGCCGATCTGGGCCCGAGAAGGCAGCCGGTCTCCAGGAGTCCACTCGTGCTCCGCGATCCGCCGCCGCAGTTCGTCGGCGATGCGGAGGTAAGGCGGCTGCTCAGGCATATGGAAAATCTAGTCCACTAGCTCTAATCTAGTTAACTAGCTTTACTGAAAGTGATCGCCGGTGACGGAGGCTGCCCTGTGCCTGCTCCAGAAGTAAGCGCGGAGGCCATCGCCGCCCGGCTGACCGCCATCGGGCTCACCACGCGCACGCAGGAGCACGCCCGACACACGTCGATCGAAGTGGAGGTACCGGAAAACCTCCCCGCCGAGACATGGCGTGAGGTCCTGGAAGTCATGGCGACGGCAGACCGGTTCGGGCTCCTCGCCACCAGCTTGGGCGGCCGCACCCTGTGGGCCGTCGTACGCAAAGCGGTCCCCGCGACGGGCGATGTCCGGGGACCTGGCCATCAGCGATAGGAGCTGATCAGCGTGCTCAACCGTATCCGTCGCGCCCTCGCGTGCACCAGAGAGCGGAACTCCCGAACGCCCGGCCGCCACGCGGTCTTACCGCCCACCTGCCTGATCCGCCCGGACGCCATTCGGGGCGAGGAGACCGTCCTGGTCCGCCCGTACGTACCCGCCATCGAGCACCTCCTCACGCCGGCGGAGGTCTTCTGATGCCGCACACGAAGTCCACCCCGTACCGCTCGACCTCTTGCCGGATCGGCACACACCACGAGTGCGCCCACTCCGCCCCGACGACGGCCCCGGTCGGCGTCCCGGTCATCTACGAGGCGTGCACCTGCTCCTGCCACAAGCCGGCCACGCACCCCGCCACCACGGAGGCGACGGCATGAAGACCTGGACTCCGAGCGGCGCCGTGGCCGGTCCCGTCGAGATCACCTCGACCAACGTGCAGCGCGGCGACGTCATCCAGATCGGCGGCCAACCCTGCCGCGTCGCCGACCTCCTCCAACTGCCCCGCGGCGCCAAACGCCTGCTCTTCGAATCGGGTGAACAACTGACCATGCACCCCCGCACCCGACTCATCGCGCTCCGAGTCCACAGAAGGTGGTGATCCAAGCCGTGCCGTCCCTCCGCGACACCATCGCCGAAGACCTCCGCACCCAGATCACCACCGGCCACCTCAAGCCCGGCGAACGCCTTCCCCCGGAACCTCAACTGGCCGCCCGCTACAAGGTCAGCACTCCTACCTTGCGTAACGCCCTGGCGCTCCTTCAAGCGGAGGGCCTGATCGACAAGCTCCACGGCAAGGGCAACTATGTCCGCCGCCCTCTCAGCCGACTCACGTACGAAGGCGGCGTCCTCACGCCCACCCACCCGTCCCTTCACGTCACGGTTCGCACCACCCAACTCCGCGCCCGAGGCGCGCTGGTCGCCCTGCTCAAGGTCCCGTCACGTACCCCGTTGACGGAGTTTCTCTGCATCGGTCACGAGGGCGGGTCCCCGCACAGTCTGGCCCGCATCTACATCCCTCGGGAGCTCGTCGCCGCCGAGCCGCCTTGGTGCCGCCAGCGGCCGGCGGAAGTCCAGGACAGCGTCACCGCCCGCCTCCCAACCTCGGAGGAAGCCGCAACCCTCCGCATCACCCCAGCCCTGGCCATCCTCGCCATCACCCGTGTCTCGACCGACCCGACCGGCCGTGTCATCGAGGCGGCCCACCTGGTCCTTCCTGGTGACCGCGCCGACGCCCGCTTCACCACCCGCCCCACGATCGAGGAAGGGAGCACAGAAGGATGACGGCCCACAACGGCCTCCGCCTCCTCCCATGGACAACCCAAGCCGGTAGCCCTTGCTACTTGAGCACCGACGACGCCAACAGCCACCTGTCCCGCCTGGCTGACCACCTGGAAGGCCACCAGCTCGGCCTGGCGTCCGAGCTTGTCGACCTCGCATCAGACGCGCTTAACAACAAGGAGGCCGATCCAAATGAACTGCACGCGCTGGCAGCGAACCTGGTAAGAGCCCTGCGGAATGTCCTGCGTGTAGCGGAGAGCCGCGGCCACAGACTTGCTGATCCAAATTGACGCCACGAGATGGGCGCCTGACTCGCCCCCGACTGCCAGCAGCGACCTTCGGCTAGTAGCACCGAGCAGTGGAGAAGAGAGGCCCCGGCTGAGCCGGGGCCTCTCTTGCGTCTTAGCGCAGGTTGCAGACGTCCAACTGATCGGCGAGATGTGGTTTGGCCATGAATAGTCCATGGAGCGGTCGCGGCCCGATACATCGGAAACCAGCGCTGGTGCGACTACGATCGGCAGCCCCATGTTGTCGACCCAGGCGTTTAGAAACCCAATGAGGTCCGGGGCCTCCTGTGAACCGCCAGCCTCCGGGAGGGTGATGGCAATTCAACTCTCCGGAGGTTGAGCGGTTGCGGTACGCGACTCGGGCCGTCGTGACCGCTAATGTGGCTATCGAGTAAGGCGCAATTTCCCCCGGAGGCAGGCTGTGGTGTACGGCATTACAGAGACTCTGACCCTACGCTCCGCTGGGAGGATGACTCCAACAGTGGCGCACGCTCGCAACGTCCTGATTCCCCTCGACTACGCATACAATATCGCCGCCTTTGTTGAGCTGGCGGGGCATGATTATTTGAGCGAAGGGCAAGTGGATATCGGCTACAAGATCCTTCAAGAGGCCGCAGTGACGGAGATTACCGCGGCCAATCATGCACTCGGGTCCCTCATCAGCGAGGGCGCCCAGCTAGTCTTGCGGCGAATGGAGGCGGAGAGCCCTTTCTGTATCACCGTCGATGGAATTGCTGACATTATCAAAGAGCTAAGGGCATGCTTCAGTCCCACGGCTCGAAAGGAGAGGAAGGAAGGTCTGCGGCATCAGCAGGAAATGAATCGCCTGAAAGAAGTCGATTACACGATTGATGTTCAGCGAAAATTCGACGAGTACCTCGCCAGCTCTCCTCGGTTCAACAAGGAGGAGCTTTCTCGGCGGATCGGTGAAACTCGGGCCGACCAGCTGCGTTATGAACTGAGTGCCGAGTTCGTGCGGTCAATTGAAATGGGCAGGTCAGAGGGCATTATTTCGGAAGAGGGCGGGGAGAACTCGGGAGAGGGGGAATGACCTTGGTGCTTACTTGGTGATGACGCTGTGGACCCCTGCAAACTCCGACTCCTGGTCATGGAATTGGTTTCAGGCTGCGAGAATCGCCCCTCGCGTGGTGCAAAGCCGAGGCTTTCGGATTTAGGCGCCCCGCTTCCTGTGCTTGCGGGTGTGACTTATCCTGGTTTATGGAACACTGCATCAGTTGCAGAGGGCGCATGGAGAATCTCCGGCCTAAGTCGGGGATTGTGATACGAGTCGCGCCCGCAGCCTTGAAGTTAATCTAAAGCGTTAGTCGTGTGGCGCCGGAAATGAGAAGAAGCTGGGCTAGGTGGCGCACAAGCGTAATGTCTTTTTCTAGCGTCATGGCCTCTTTCGAGAACGGCATAAGGATATCCTTGGTGGTTTCCCCGCCATCCTCTTTTGCGTGCACGATTCGGCACCGCATGTCATAGATTCGATTGCTGACCTGAGTGATCAGATCGCTACTCTTGTCGTTCAAGTGAACGAGGGTCACATCGCGTACCTTCTGTTTGTCCTTGATTTGCGAAACCATTTCTTCATCTGATTCGATGAAGGTTCGCAGATCTTCTTCGGTTGTGCACGCTCGAAGAGTGGATTTCAGTTGGTCGCGCTCTGATCCGAATCCTTTTCCGGTGCGAGCCGCTAGGGCTAGAACTCGGTTCAGTTGAGAGTCATCTTCCGGCTCGAAGCGAGGGTCCCGCAGTGTCTGTCGGAGTCGATCGAGTGCGTCTCTGCGGCTATATGAGGGGAAGTAGTATTCCAGAACCTGATAGTAGGCCAAGTATTCGAGGAGGGGTAGGCGAGTGGAGGAGCGCCCGTACCAATAAAGACTCATTGGTTTATCGTCGTACTGGGACCGGGGTGTGCGTACGCGGCCAGTTACAATTCCGTTCAAAGCGGCTGGGCGCCGCACTCCCATCTTTACTCGATCAGAGAGACGCAATCCGATGCCGAATTTTGTATCAAGGTCGAAGAAGGTGGCATCTGCCACTCGATTGAGGAGTGAAAGTAGTTCATCGTGGTATGTGGCTGTAACGCCGCTAAGGCGCAAGCTGTAACGCTGAGCCGGGTTTGCGGCGAGGGGGCCGGTAAAGGTGGAGAGGCGATTTGAAGCTGTTCGCAACTCTAGAGATATTCCGCCAGGAAGTTCCTCCGGGAAGCGTAGGCGCCAGCCCTGGAAGCGCTGACTTCCTTGAATTGCAGGAGGGGAAATTTCGGGGTCGAATTCGTCGTCAGAGTCACCGATCTCTGGTCCTTCTAGTGGTTCGATCCCAGGGAGGTCGCGCATCTTACGCAAACCTCCATCGCCGGCGAATCCGTAGACGATTGCCTCGATAACTTTTTCGTCGGCGAAGTGGCAGGCGTCCAAGTCTCCGAGGAGTTTGACCTTCGTGAAATCGTACTCAAGGAAGTTCTCGGCCTTCCTTCTTGACATGTATCGCCGCTGAGTTCTCCTGCCGTTGGGAAGCTCGACGTAGAGGGCGAAGTCATCATCGATGCGAGTCCATGACGTCTTCCAACCAACAGCCTTTGCCTGTGCCTCAACAAGCAGCCTTGGATCGTCCTCGGGTAGGGCGCCTTGCGGGGTGACCGTCTCTTCGTCCACTGCTTTCCCTCACTGGAGACTGAGCGCTGGAGAATCAAGGCTAGTCGTTCAGGGGCAGTCTTGCCGAAGAGTTGGTTAACGATGCTCGCCGGTCGGCGGAGCGGCTTTGGGCTGGAGCTGCTTTGGGGCGAGTGATCATGGCCCCGTAAGCTTCCGGCGCGTCGGGCAGTCTGTGGACCTGCCCGGTAAAGCACGACGTTGGGGCCATGATCTTAGAGGCTCGCCCCAAAGTGGCTGCCTAAAGCCGTGGAGCCGACCGCCCCAGCCACAGAGGGGTTCACCACCCATCAACCCGAGCCGTCAGGCGCGCGGCCGGCGGTCGGGCTGGAGCGGGGCGCAGACAGGAGCGCAGGCCCGGGCGACGGGCCGCGCGCGCCGCGCTGGGCGCGGCGGGTGCCTTGATGAAGTAGAGAAAGTCTTACCGCGCTGGCCTCAGAGGGCGATCGGCTTGTAGGCCAGGGCTCTGTCGACGACCTTCTCGGCGGTCAGCTCCGGATCGAAGTCCCAGAAGATGTAGTTGCTGATGTGCGGGCAGGCTAGGCCCCGTTCGAGGGCGGCCAGGATTTTGGAGGACTCGCCCTCGGCTGCCTCTCCGCTCATGAGCCGCTCTACGAGGGGAATCGCTTCTTCGCGAGACATCCGCCATGGCTGCTGCATGCTCACTGCTGCCCGATCAGTCGGCGGCCGTCGTGGCTGCGAACGTGGGGGCCCTTGTCGTCCAGGGCGTCTAGGAGGCGGATCGCGTAGACCTCCGCCATCCGCTCCTCGACCTCGGCCGGCGTGAGCCAGTCCACCGCGGTCGACTCGTCCGAGGTTCGCTCGGTGCCGCCGGACGGCTTGCAGCGGAAGACCAGGGCGACGATGCCTCGCGTCGTGTTCTTGTAGACGCCGGTGAGCTCGTCCACCTCGACGTGGATGCCCGTCTCCTCCAGGACCTCGCGGGCGACGCCCGCTTCCGGTGCCTCGGTGAGTTCGAGGACGCCGCCCGGGAGCTCCCACGTGCCGTTGTCCGCTCGGCGGATGGCCAGGAGGCGGCCGTCTTCGCGCACTACCGCTCCGGCCACGGACACCGAGTGGAGTGGCGTTGACTTTGTTCCCGCGCTCCCGTTACTCATGTACAGGAGCATAGGAGAGTGGGTAGGACTGTGGGAACTCCAGCAGGAGCTGGCAAGGCCGTACCGCGGTACGTGCAGATCGCGGACGACATCGTCCAGCAGATCCGGTCCGGCGTACTGAAGCCCGGCGACATGGTGCCCAGTGAGTCCGAGCTCGTCGAGCGGTACGGGGTCGCCGGCGGCACCATCCGTAAGGCCATGGTCGAGGTTCGGGCCAGTGGGCTCGTCGAGACCCGGCACGGCAAGGGTTCGATCGTGAAGGACCGGCCGCCCGTACGGCTACGCTCCTCTGACCGCTTCCGGGCCTCGCACCGCCGCGGCGGCAAGGCGGCTTACCTCGCTGAGTCCGCGCAGTCTGGCGCCACGGCCAAGGTGAGCGTCCTCTACATCGGGCCCATGGAGGCCCCGGCGGACATCGCCGAGCGGCTTGGCATCGAGGTAGGGACGCAGGTGCTCGCGCGGCGTCGGCTGTACTTCCGGAACGGGACGCCCGTCGAGACCGCCTCGTCGTACCTCCCGTGGGACGTGGTGAAGGACATCCCCGAGCTGTTCGCCGAGAACCCGGGCCCCGGTGGCATCTACGCCCGGCTGGAAGATCACGGCCACACCTTCGCCGAGTTCGTGGAGACGCTTCAGGCTCGGCCGGCCGCGAAGGCGGAGGCATCCGAGCTGGCGCTGAGCCCCGGGGCGCCCGTCATCCACCTGCTGCGGGATGCGGTGACGAAGGAGGGGCGGGTCGTGGAGGTCTGCGACACGCTCATGGCCGCTGACCAGTTCGTCTTCCAGTACCGGATCCCCGCAACCGACTGACGCTCACTCAACTCTCCACAACCCGCTACGGATTCTTTCCGTGACGGGTTGACTCATGTACAGGAGTGGTGCACTCTTCTTCATGTCACTCCTATACAGGAGTGAATGAGTCCAGCCTCTATAGAGGAGTGATCCACTGTGCGTCAGATCCCCGTCGACACGTCCGCCGCGATGGTGATGGTGGCCCAGCCCCCGGCCCCGAAGATCGCGAACCGCCAGACCGGCGAGATCGCCACCGACCGCGACACCGGCGCGCCGCTGATGACGGTCGACGTCATGTTCGTCATGGACGGCAACGCCGAGATCCTGAACCTGACCGTGCCGAAGACCGGCATCTCCGAGGAGCTCGCGATGGGCACCCCGGTCGCCCTGACCGGCGTCGTCGCCCGGCCTTGGGAGAACGAGTTCAACGGCCAGAGGCGCCACGGCATCAGCTTCCGCGCCGTCGCCGTCACCTCGCTCGCGCCCGCGAAGGTCGGCTGACCCATGACCGCCTTAACGGTCACCCTCGCCCTGGTCGCCACGGTCGCGCTGCAGCTCCGGTGGCAGCGTCCGGCCTGGTACTGGATGAGCTTCGGCGTCGTCTTCGCCGTCGTACGAATCCTGGCCCGGTATGCGTCGGTCATGGACGCGTGCGGGCTGACCGTCCCGCCCTCGCGCTGGCGCCTGGCGCTGGCCCGGATGACCGGCCGGCCCATCCCCGAGTCGCGGGCGCCCCGGATCCTGAGGCTGCGGCCGACGCGCACGGGACTGGTGCTGCGGGTGAAGCTGCGGCCCGGTCAGGACGCGTTCGACTTCTCCGCCGCGTCGGACCGGCTCCGGCACTCGTTCGTCATGCAGAACGTCACGGCCAGGGAGATCCGCTCTAGTGTGGTCGAACTGCGGATGACCGGCTACGACGTCCTCAAGCGGGTCCAGATGCCCGCGGTTGCACGTGGCGGGGTGATGCGGGTTCCGGTCGCGATGCGGGAGGACGGAGAGGTCTACTGCCGCGACTACCGCCAGACCCCGCACGCGCTGAACATCGGCGCCACCCAGTCCGGCAAGTCCGTCTATCAACGCAACCTCGTCGCCGCGCTCGCCGCGCTGGACGTCGCCCTGGTCGGCATCGACTGCAAGCAGGGCGTTGAACTCGCCCCGCTCGTCCGGCGGTTCACCGCCCTCGCCGACAACCCTGATGCCGCCGCCGACCTCCTCGACGCGCTCGTCGAGCACATGGAGGAGGTCTATCAACTCATTCGCCGCGAGCAGAGGTTGAGCGCGGATCTGCCCGATGCAGAGATCACCTCCGACATCTGGGACCTGCCCGACCACCTTCGACCGACTCCAATCGTGCTCCTGGTCGACGAGGTCGCCGAACTCGCCCTCTACGCCACGAAGGAGGAAGAGAAGCGCCGCGACCGGATCATCACCGCCCTGGTCCGGCTCGCCCAGCTCGGCCGCGCCGCCGGCATCTACCTGGAGATCTGCGGGCAGCGCTTCGGCTCCGAGCTCGGCAAGGGCATCACCATGCTTCGCGCCCAGCTCACCGGCCGCACCGCCCACCGCGTCAACGACGAGACCAGCGCCAACATGGCCTTCGGCGACATCGCCCCTGACGCCGTCCTCGCCACAATCCAGATCCGCACCGATCGCCCCGGCACCGCCGTCGCCGGCGACTCCTCTGGTGGCTGGGTCCGCATCCGGACCCCCCACCTCACGCTCCGCCGCGCCGTGAACATCGCGAACTCCCACGCCCACCGCACCCCGGAGATCCCCGCGCTGGACGCCTTCCGGCCCGTCCTGCCGCCCCTGGGCAAAGCCGCGGCGCCCTCGGCCGTCACGGCTCCCGCGATCGCCTGAATCCCCTCGCTTCACGGCGGCGTGACCGCTTCACGCCAAGTCCCTACCCCGCCCATGCCCAAATCCGGAAGGAGGACCCGCGATGCGTCCCATGCGACGACCGGACGCAGTCCTCGTACAAGCCGTAATCGCCGGCGCCCTGTCCTTCGCCCACCTTCACGACCTGGCCGCGGCTACCGGGCAGGCCGGCTGGAAGGCATGGGCCTACCCGGTCTCCGTGGACCTCCTGCTCGTCGCCGCCTGGCACCGACTGCGGACCTCGCGGGCCGCCGGTGTACCTGCCCGCTCGGCCTGGACGTGGTTCACGGTCGCCCTGACCGCGTCGCTCGGTGCGAACGTCGCCACCGCTGGCCTCCTCGACCTCGGCCACGTACCCGCCTGGCTGCGCATCCTCGTCGCGGGCTGGCCCGCCCTGGCGTTCCTCGGCGGCACCCTCCTCGTCCACTCTCCCGGCCCTGCGCTGGTGTCGGTGTCGGAAGGGGCGGCACCCGCAGCATCGGAGGTCACTGAACAGGGCGCGCAGGCGGAGCCTGCGACCGAGCCTGACCCGGCGGAAGCACTGCCCGCCATCGAAACCGTCCCCGCGCCTGCACCGACGGTGCCCGTACCAGCCGCGCTGGTCGCTCACGCCCGGAAGGTCGCAGACGACCACCACGCCCGCACCGGTGCCCAGATCGACACCGACACTCTCCGCGCCCGCCTCGGTGTCCCGCCCCAATTGGCCGACGCCATCGCCGCCCAACTCGCTTGAGAAGGAGATCGAACATGCGCGATTCGACCCGGCACGCCCTGGAGCGCGCCGCCGAGCTGACCCGAAACAACCGCCTGGTGGAAGCCGTGGCCACTGCCGAGCCGGTGATCCTCGCCGCCGACGAGTTCGAGTCGGCCGAGATTCGTCAGTGGCTCATCGACCACGCCGACGACTTCACCGGGGAGGTCTGAGCGATGGCCGCTCGCGACCACTTCCACTCCGTGATGCGGATCGGTCCGGTGCAGATCGGCACCTACCGCGACCGCCACGGCCGCACCAAGTACACCGCCGTGTGCACGTCCGACGGCTGCGGCTGGTCCGCCGAGTACTCCAGCTCCTCGGCCGCGCAGCTCGCCGCCCGCACCCACCGCTGCAAGCCCCGCTGACCTCAAACGCCTCGAAGACCTCGAAGGAGACCCGCGTCATGGAAGTCCCGCTCTGGCTCGCCCTGATCGTCGTCGGCGGCCTCGGCATCAAGCTCATCCGCCCGCCCTGGTGGCTCGTCGCCGTGATCCTCCTCGGCGGCTACCTCCTCGCCGACTCCGTCCTTGCCCCGCTCATCGACAGCACGATCAACAAGTAGGGAGAACCGTCATGTTCCGGCCGCGCATCCCGGTCAACCCGCTCCCGACCGGCATCGTCACCCCGCTCGTCCAGCCGACCGCCACCGGCGACATCGAGCCCCACCACGCCACCCACGCCGCGATCTGCAACCACCACCACGCCCCGGCCCCTGCTCCGGTGCCGGCGCAGTCCTCCGCCATGCGCCTCACCCCCGCCGGCCTGGCTGTCGTCGTCGCCGGCAGCGCCGGAGCCGTCCTGGTCGTCGGCGCGGTCCTGGTCTCCATGCTGCTCGCCGTCGCCGTCACCGCCACGTCGGTCGCCGTGTGCGCCGTCGTCCTGCGCTCACTCCTCAACGGCCAGCACAGGCACCGCTAGTCGGGCCCCGGGCGGCTCAACCGCCAAGTCTCCGCCGCCCGGAAGCCCCGCTCCTGCCCAGTTCGCAGAACCAGAAGGAACCGCCCCATGATGACCGATCCGGCCACCGCGTCGGCGGGACTGGACACCGCCACCCTGAGCGACATGCTCCGGGTGGCCGGGTCCCCCGGCTTCGACCGCTGGCGCGAGCAGATCCACCGCACCGGCGGCTGCTCCCACCCCATCCACCTCACCGGCTGGACCCTCACCCGCGACAAGACCACTGGCGAGACCCTGCACCAGTACTCCACCAATGCCGAACCGGGCGGACGGCTCCGGATCGCCTGCGGCAACCGCCGGGCCTCCCGCTGCCCCGCCTGCGCCTGGACGTACGCGGGCGACACCTACCACCTCATCCGCGCCGGCCTCGCCGGAGACAACGCCCGGGACATCCCCGCCACGGTTCGGGATCACCCTCGCGTGTTCCTGACGCTCACCGCCCCGTCCTTCGGCCCGGTCCACAACCGCCCCGGCACCCGGCCCTGCCGCTGCGGCACCCGCCACGCCGAGGACGACACCGCCCTTGGCACGCCGCTCGACCCCGACTCGTACGACTACGCCGCCGCCGTCCTCTTCAACAACCACGCCGGGCAGCTCTGGCAGCGGTTCACGAACCGCCTCCGCCGGGAAATCGCCGCCACGGCCGGCCTCTCGCAGAGGGAGCTGAAGGCCGTCGCTCGGATCTCGTACGGGAAGGTCGCCGAGTTCCAGAAGCGAGGCGCCGTCCACTTCCACGCCGTCGTCCGCATCGACGGCCCGGATGGTCCCGACTCCCCGCCGCCGTCCTGGGCCACCACCGAACGCCTCACCGACGCCATCCGCGCCACCGCCACCCACGCGTATACGACCGTGGCCGTACCCGCCGCCGGCGATCAGCCGTTACGTCGCCTCCGCTGGGGCACCCAGCTCGACATCCGGACCGTGAAGGCGTTCGGCGACGGCTCCGACATCACCGAACAGGCCGTCGCCTCCTACATCGCCAAGTACGCCACCAAAGCGGCCGAGACGACCGGCAGCCTCGACCGTCGCATCGGCAACCGTGAGGCCCTGGCCCTCCTCGGCGTCCCCGACCACACCCGTCGCCTCGTCGAAGCCTGCTTCGACCTCGACCCGCTCTACCCGGAACGCCGGCTCCTCGCCTGGGCCCACATGCTCGGCTTCCGGGGCCACTTCTCCACCAAGTCCCGGCAGTACTCCACCACCCTGGGCGAACTTCGCCAGACCCGCGCCGACTACCGCGCCGCCCAGGAACGCACCGCCCGCGGCCTCGACGCCATCGAGCCGGACACCGTCCTCGTCCTCACCTCCTGGGCCTACGCCGGACAAGGCCACACCCCCGGCGAGGCCGCCCTCGCCTCCTCCATCGCCCGGGACATCCAGCTCAACCGTGAGACCGCCCGCGAAGCCCTACGCGACCAACTCGCCCTGGAAGGAGCACCCGCATGACCGACCGACTGCTGACCGTGGGCCAGGCCGCCGAACTCCTCGGCACCACCGAGAGGTTTCCGCGTCGACTCATCGCCGAGCGCCGGATCGTCTTCGTCAAGGTGGGGCGGCATGTCCGCATCCCTGAACGGGCCTTGGAGGAATTCGTCGTCGCCCACACCGTCCAGCCGATCACCACTCGTCGCCGATTCGCGGCGGTGGCCTAATGGCGAACAGCAAGGGAAAGCGGCGACGCTTCGGTGCCGTGCGCAAGCTGCCCTCCGGACGGTTCCAGGCTCGTTATCAGGGGCCCGACGGGATCACGCGATCGGCCCCCGAGACGTTTGCCTCGCAGACCGATGCCGATCGATGGCTCGTCCGCAAGGAAGCGGAGATCCTCGACGGCAAATGGAAGAACCCTGACGACAAGGTTCTCTTCGGGGTGTACGCCGACGCCTGGTTCAAGGAACGCGACTACGCGGCGACCACCCGCGAACGTAACGGCAGCGCGCTGCGACTTCACGTCCTGCCAACCTTCGCGGACGTGGTCCTAAGTGAGATCACCACACCCCAGATCCGCCGTTGGCGTGCCGGCCTCCTGGAGTCGGGTGTCGGTGAGCCGACGGTCGCCAAGGCGTACCAGATCCTCCGCGCCATCATGAACACCGCGGTCGACGACGAGCTGATCCAGCGCAACCCCTGCCGCATCAAGGGCGCCGGAGCGGCCAAGACGGCCGAGCGGCCGTTCCTCAACGTCACCGAGGTCTTCCATCTCGCCGACGCCGTACCGGCGCGCTTCCGGGTGTTCATCCTGCTGGCAGCCTTCACCGGGCTCCGCTTCGGGGAGCTCGCCGCGCTTCAGCGCCATGACGTCGACATCGAACGGCAAACCGTCGCCGTGCGGCGTTCCCTGGCCGAGACCCGGACGGACGGCATCCTGGTCAAGACGCCCAAGAGCGCGGCCGGTGTGCGCACCGTCGCCTTCCCGGCCTCGCTGGCGGAGAGCCTGGCCACTCATCTCGCCGTCTACGCCGAGCCGGGTCGGACCGGGCTGGTCTTCACCGGGGCCCGCGGCGGGCAGCTGCGCCGGAACAACTTCCGCCGGCTGTGGCTGCGGGCCCTGAAGGAAACCGGCCTCCGCGACGTCCACTTCCACGATCTGCGCCACACCGGTAACACCCTCGCCGCGACCGGTGGCGCCACGACGCGGGAGCTGATGCAGCGGATGGGGCACTCGTCGGTGCGGGCCGCGTTGATCTATCAGCACCTGGTAAACGGTCGTGACCAGGCCATCGCCGCCCATGTCGACGAGCAGATCAGGAAGGTCCGGCCGACAGAGCCCGGCGAGGCATCTGGCACGTAAGTGGCACGACGCCTCTCCGCCGCTCTCGCGGCTGGGGAAAGAGCAAGGCCCAGGTTCCCGGTTCAGTACCGGTGACCTGGGCCTTTGTCGTGCTACATGCTGGTGGGCGCGGACGGTTTCGAACCGCCGACATCTGCTTTGTAAGAGCAGCGCTCTACCCCTGAGCTACGCACCCGTGGAAGTGAAGCAACAGCGTACATGGCGGACCGGTGGGTGCCGCAAACCGGTGCTTGGGGTGGGGCGGGACGGGGGGCGGGGCAACCGATGGGGTCGTGTGTTCGTCCAGGGTGGGTGGGAGAATGTAGCGGTCCGGGCAGGGCGGCTGAGAGAGCGCGGGAGAGGGAACGTGGCGGCGACCGAGGGCAGGGGTAGGGCGGCGCGCGGGAACTCCGGGGTGTTCGGGCTGGTCGTCGCGTTGCCGCTGGTCGTGGCCGCTCTGGTGCCGCAGGCCTTCGCCGGGGGCGGGGGCGGGGGGCGGCGTTGGTTCGGGGGGCGGGACGAGGGGCGGCGGGCGGCGGCGCAGGCGGCGAAGGATGCCGCGGCGGCCGCGTTCTACGAGCTGGACACCGCGCAGCGGGGGTTGCGGATCTCGATCGAGACGATCACCGCGGTCGACGACTCGGCGGAGGCGCGCCGCGCCATCGAGGGCTTCGCGGCGCTCGGGCGGCGGATCGACGAGGTCAGTGGCGCGTACATCACCGCTGTCGACAGTCATGACCTGGACCGCGACGAGCTGGACGCGGCGGCCGCCGGGCGGGCGCGGACGGACATGGAGAAGGCCAGGGACGAGCTGGTACGGGTCAAGGGGGAGCTGGACCGGTTCGAGCAGGGGCTCGCGCCGCTGCTCGGCCGGGCCGAGACCCAGCTGGCCCGGTTGGCGCCCGCCGTCGAGCGGGCGCGACAGGCGCTCCGGAACGCGAGCGGTGCTCTCGACGCGGTGCGAGAGGGTGGATTCCGGGCCGACGACCTCGCCGTCCGGCTCGCCCGGCTCGGGCCCGAGCTCACCCGGCTCAACGAGGGCGCCGGGCGGCACGGCGTCGCAGAGACGCTGGCCCGCGCCGACCAGGTGCTTCGCGAGGCCGAGGCCGTGCGGGCCGAGGTCGAGCGGGTGCCCGAGCGGGCCGCCGAGATCGACAAGCGCCTGGTGTCCCTCCGTACCCGCGCCCAGGCCCTCGCCACCCGCGCCGCCGGCGTCGAGCCCGTTCTGTCCGAGCTGCGCCGCCGCTTCTCCGCCGCCTGCTGGCAGGACCTCCAGCACGTGCCCGAGCAGGCCGGCACCGCCGCCCGGCAGGCCGAGGAGCGGCTCGCCGAGGCGGCGAAGGCCCGCGACGAGCAGCGCTGGCCCGACGCGACCTCGCTGCTCTCCACCGTCCGCGCCCTGCTCAACACCGCCGACGAGGGCGTCGCGGCCGCCGGTGAGCGGCTGCGCCGGCTGAACGCGGTCGCCAAGGACCCGCACGAGGAGATCGACCGTACGCGTTTCGCCGTACGGGACGCCCAGCGCCTCGCCATGTCCGGCCGCACCACCCCCGACCCCCGGCACGCCGGCCCGCTCGACGAGGCCGTGGCCCGTATCGACCGGGCCGTCGGCATGCTCGACACCGGCCGGCACCCCGACTACTGGGCCTTCCTCACCGAACTGGAGGCGATCCGGGCGACCGCCGCCGTCGTCGTCGAGCGGATCCGCGAGGAGCGTGGCCGCCCGTGAGCCGTACGCCGTAACCTGTGGCCATGCCTCGTTACGAGTACCGCTGCCGGACCTGCGGCGACACCTTCGAGCTCAGCCGCCCCATGGCCGAGTCCTCCGCGCCCGCCGCCTGCCCCGCCGGGCACGACGACACCGTCAAGCTGCTCTCGGCCGTCGCCGTCGGCGGCACGGCCGCGCAGAACAAGCCCTCCGGCGGAGGCGGCGGAGGCGGCTGCTGTGGCGGGGGCTGCTGCGGCTAGCCCCGGCAGGCCCTAGCTGCCCAGGTACCTCAGCACCGCCAGCACCCGCTTGCTGTAGCCCTCGCTCCGGCCCGTCAGCTCGAGCTTGTCGAAGATCGCGTTGATGTGTTTCTCCACCGCGCTCTGCGACACATGGAGCAGGGCCGCCACCGTCGCGTTCGTGTGGCCCTGCGCCATCGCCGCCAGGACCTCGCTCTCGCGCGGGGTGAGCCGGGCCAGCGGGTCGGTGTGGGAGGAGCGGACGAGGAGGCGGCGCACGACCTCCGGGTCGAAGGCGGTGCGCCCCTCCCCCACCCGGTCCAGGGCGTCCAGGAACTCGTCGACCTGCGCCACGCGGTCCTTCAGCAGATAGCCCACGCCGCCCGTGCCGGGCCCCTCCGTCG
This sequence comes from Streptomyces sp. NPDC003943, assembly GCF_053605265.1. NCBI lineage: Bacteria > Bacillati > Actinomycetota > Actinomycetes > Kitasatosporales > Streptomycetaceae > Streptomyces > Streptomyces sp. NPDC003943. The sequence goes on from NZ_JBSGIW010000002.1 coordinate 162,865, forward strand.
CACCCGTCAGCAGCTCGGTCGCGTACCGCTTCTCCACGTACTGCGACAGCACCAGCACCCCCACCTCCGGCCACCGTGCCCGGATCTCGATCGCCGCGCGCAGCCCCTCGTCCGTGTGGCCGGGCGGCATGCGCACATCGGCGACGACGACCTCCGGCGGGTCGGCCGCGACGGCCGCGAGGAGTTCGACTGCGGTGCCGACGGCGGCCCGCACCTCGTGGCCCTCCTCGGCCAGGAGCCGTACGAGCCCCTCCCGCAACAAGGTCGAGTCCTCGGCGAGCATCACCCGCACGGCAGCTCCGCCCCGATCACCGTCGGGCCGCCCGGCGGGCTGTCGACCGTGAAGCGTCCGTCGAGCGCCGCCACCCGGCTCGCGAGGCCCGCGAGGCCGCTGCCCCGGCCGGGGTCCGCGCCGCCCGCACCGTCGTCCCGTACTCGTATGTCCAACACCCCGTCCCTCTCGTTCACTTGAACGTGCACCAGGCCTGCCCCGGCATGCTTGACCACGTTCGTCACCGCTTCCGCGACGACGAAGTACGCTGCGGCCTCCGCGGACTTGGGCAGCGGGCCCGGCACGGCGTACCCGAGGCGCACCGGCAGCGGGCTGCGCTCCACGACCGCCTCGAGAGCCGTCCGCAGACCGGCCTGGTCCAGGATCGCCGGGTGCACCCGCCAGGCCACCTCGCGGAGTTCGGCGAGCGCCCGCCGGCTCTCCTCGTGGGCCTGGAGCAGCAACTCGGCGGTTCGCTCGGGGTCCTGGCCACGGCGGGCGCGGCCGATGAGCATGCCGAGGGCGACGAGCCGCTGCTGCACGCCGTCGTGGAGGTCGCGTTCGATGCGGCGGCGCTCCTCGTGGACGACGTCCATGATCTCGGCGCGGCTCGCGGCGAGTTCGGCGATCCGGGCCTCGAGCGCGTCGGCCTGGCGCGGCCCGAGCATGCGCAGCGCCAACTCGCCCTCCATCTTCGCGACGTGACCGAGTCCTTGGACGGACAGGAAGAGCAGGAGCAGCCCGCCCAGGCCGCCGAGGGCGACCGGCAGCGGCTGCCGGATGTCGACGAGGAGCCAGCCGGCGAGCGCGAAGGCGAGATACCCGAGGCCGGCCGCCGCGCACCCGAGGACCACCGCGCCCAGGAGGCCGACCGGCCAGCGGGAGAGGAGGTACGGGACGGTGCGTGGGTGGGCGTAGGGCGGTATGCGAACGCCGAGGAGCCGGTCGAGCCGCCACCGCTCCAGCCGTACGAGCCGGTCCACCGCCCCGGTCGCCGCGCGCCGCCCGCCCGGCCGGACCGCGAGCGGAAGCGAGAGGAGGCCGGCCGCCATCTCCAGGACCACGAGCAGGGCCCCGAGCGCGAGCCCGGCCGCGAGGGCGAGCCCCCTCGCGGGCCCCGTCACAGGCCCTGCCGCGTGCCCCCTCGGCAGCCCCGCCGCGGGCGCCGTCCCGAGCCCCGCCGCAGGCGCCGTCGTACCCCGAAGCCTCTTCATGATCGGCCACGCTAGCGGGCCCGTGCCGTCCGCACCCTGCGGAAAACCGCACCGATCCCTGCGGCCGGCAGCAGTCCCCAGCGCCGTGCCGCTTCCTAGCGTCGAAGGCATGAACATGGAGACCTGGATCAACAGCCTCATGGACACCCTCGGCGCGCCCGGCGCGGGCGTCGCCGTCGCCCTCGAGAACCTCTTCCCGCCCATCCCGAGCGAGGTCATCCTGCCGCTCGCCGGCTTCGCCGCCTCCACGGGGCGGATGAACCTGCTCGCCGCGCTGCTGTGGACCACGGCCGGCTCGGTGCTCGGCGCGCTCGCGCTCTACGGGGTGGGGGCCCTGTTCGGGCGGGATCGGGTGCTCGCGATCGCCGCGCGGCTGCCGCTGGTGAAGGTCGCGGACATCGAGCGGACGGAGACGTGGTTCGCCAGGCACGGCACCAAGGCGGTGCTGCTGGGTCGCATGGTGCCGATCTTCCGCAGCCTGATCTCGGTGCCCGCCGGGGTCGAGCGGATGCGGCTGCCCCTCTTCCTGGCCCTCACCACGCTGGGCAGCGCGCTGTGGAACACCGTCTTCGTCCTCGCCGGGTACGTCCTCGGCGAGAACTGGGAGCAGGTCACGGACTACGTCTCGGTCTACTCGAAGGCGGTGCTCCTCATGGCGCTCGCGGCGATGGCGATGTTCGTCGCCGTGCGTCTCGTACGGACGTTCAGGCCGGGTCCGGGAGCGCGCCGGGCCCGGCGCTGAACCGCGACGACGCCTGGTCCCGCGCCGCCGCGCGGAAGCGGCGGAGGATCTCCTCGCCCGCCGCCACACCCCGCTCGGCCAGCGCCTCCACGTGCGGTGCGCTCCAGTCCGAGTCGGCGAGTTCGCCGTGGCCGGGGCGCCAGGCGCGGTCGGCGGCGAGGAGCAGGTCGGCGTCGAGGAGGGAGTCGCCGGCGGCGAGGGTGAGGGTGGCGCCGGTGCGGCGGGCGACCTCGCGCACGGCCGCGCTCTTGGTCAGCGGCTTCGGCACCGCGTACACCTTCCGGCCCTGGAGCGAGACGGTCCAGCCGCGCTCGTCCGCCCACGCGGTGAAGCCGGCCAGCCACTCCTCCGGGAGCCGCTCGCGCTCGACGACGAGATAGGCGAACAGGTCCTCGGCGACGCGGTGCTTGCGGACCCAGGACGGGTCGGTGGTGGCGGTGAGGTGCGCGCGGACCTCGGCGAGCGGGGCGCACGCGGCGGCGAGCCGGCGGAGCACCTCGGTGTGCCAGTCGGGGTCGGAGACGCCGTCGACGAGGAGGTGGCCGCCGTTGGCGCAGATCGCGTACGCGGGCGGGGGCGCGTCGGCGCCGAGCAGGCGGATGCGCTGGTACTGCTTGCGGGTGCGGGTGGTGGTCGGCACGAAGACGGTCTCGGCGGCGAGTTCGCGCAGCTGGGCCGCGGCGTGCTCGGTGACATACGAGAGCGGCTTGGACTCGTGGACCTCGACGCAGAGCAGGCGGGGGGCCTGCGGGTCGGGCATGCCGAGGGCGAGGGCGGCGCTGGAGTAGATGAGGGTGCGGTCGAGGTCGCTGGCGACGAGGACCTTCGTGTTCACGGTGCCGGTCACTGGGACACCACCGCCTTGCCGTCGGCGCCGGTCGCCCCGCGCGTGTACCTGGGGTGGATCAACCCGACGCAGCTGTACGGCAGTTCGTCGACCTCCTCGACCGGTACGCCGCGCTGCTCGGCCAGCAGCCGTACGTGCGCCAGGTCGGCGCCCGCGCCCCGCTTGGCCAGGATCTTCCACGGCACGCGGCGCAGCAGCACCCGGGTCGTCTCGCCGACGCCCGGCTTGACCAGGTTGACGTCGTGGATGCCGTACTCCTCGCTGATCCGCTCGACGGCCGCCCAGCCCTCCCAGGTGGGGGTGCGGTCGGCGGCGAGCAGCTCCTTCACGTCGGCGTCGACGGCCGCCGTGACCTCGTCGAAGCGGGCGGCGACGGCGTCGAGGAAGGCGCCGGAGACGTCGGCGCCGGCCAGTTCGCGGTAGAACTTCGCGCCGTGGAAGTCGTGCGGGCCGACCAGGTCGGCGCGCAGGACGGTGCGCGATATCAGGCCGGAGACGGTGGAGTTGAGGCAGGCGGAGGGGATGAGGAAGTCCTCGCGGGTGCCGTAGGTGCGGACGCAGGAGCCGGGGTCGGCGAGCACCGCGATCTCCGGGTCGAAGCCGGCTCCGGGGAAGTCCTTCATGGCGTCGGCCAGTTCGCGGGTGATCGCGCCCTTGCCGGTCCAGCCGTCGACGAACACGACGTCGGCCGGGTCGTGGTGCTCGGCCAGCCAGCGCAGCGCGTTGGCGTCGATGCCGCGGCCGCGCACGATCGACACCGCGTAGTGCGGCAGCTCGAGCCCGTGCCGGTGCCGCGCCCAGCGGCGCATCAGCACCCCGACGGGCGTCCCGGCCCGGGCCAGCGAGACCAGGACCGGGCGCGGCGACCGCTCGGCGAGCACGGTCTCGGTGACCGTGCCGACGGCGCGGGCGATGCGGGACGCCGAGCTCTCCAGCGCGGTGCGGAACAGCTCCTGGTACGCCTCGCTCGGCTGGTACTCCACCGGCAGCGACTCCGCGTAGTGCGCCCCGCCGCTCTGGATCGCCTCCTCGCGCTCCTCGGTCGGCGCCTCGAGCCGTACGTCCGACAGGTCCTGGAGCAGCCACCCCACCTCCTCCGGTGCGTACGAGGAGAACGCGGGGCCGCGCAGGGGCTCGGACAGCATGGAGCTCCTTCCAGGAGCGTCGTGAGTCGCGGAAGTCGGGGAGGACGCGGAAGTCGGGGAAGTCGCAGGGGTCGCCGAAGTCGCGGGGGTCGCCGGTATCGCCGGTGGAGTCCCGGGCACGTGCGAGGGCACGACGGCCAGCACGACGTGCGGCACGTGCGCGGCGAGCTGCGCGAGCAGTCCGTCCGGCGCGTGCAGCTCGGGAGTGTCGCCGACCGAGTCGACGACGGCCACGACCGCGTCGAAGCCGTGGCCGGCGACGTTGTACGCGTACCGCTCCCCCGGCCCGTCGGCGGGCGCGTCGTGCGCGGGGAAGACGAGCCGGGTCCGTATCGCGTACCCGGGATCGTCGACGGCGAGGACGGGCGAGCGGGTCGTGGTCGAGTACCGCACGTCGTGCCCGGCCGCCTCCAGCTCGCCGGCGAGGCGCAGGGGTGCGTACATGAGCTCCTCGAAGCCGAGGACGAGGACGCGCCCGCCCTGCCCGGGCCCCGGCAGCGCCTCGCCGATCCGCGCCGCCATAGCGGGCAGCGCCGCCTCCAGGCGGCCCCGGTGCTCGGGCGTGAAGCCGTGCCGCCCGCCGTCGGGAACGCCGTCGGGCCAGTCGAGGTCGACGCGGACGGGGGTGGGGCGGGGCGTGCGCGGAGCAGCGGGCGGGGCGGCTGCCGGCCCCTGTCCGGCGTGGGTCGGCGCTGGCGCCGGCCCCTCCTGCGCGGTGCCCTTCGCGTCCCGCGACGCCGCCTCCGTCTCCGTTTCCGCCTCGTGCCGCGCCACCAGCTGCCGGCCCTTCGCCAGTACGCCCTCCGGCAGGTCCACGGTGCCCGCTGCCAGCGTGATCAGGTCGACCCGGGCGCCGAGTTCCGTCGCGAAGGACGTCAGGCGGGCGCGGTCGGCCGGGCCGCGCATGTCGACGAGGGCGACGATCACGTAGCGGTCGCGCGGGTAGCGGGCGTGGAGGGCGCGGATGGTGTTGAGGACGGTGTTGCCGGTGGAGAACTCGTCGTCGACGAGGACGAGCGGGCCGGGGGCGGCGAGCAGGGCGGGGTTCTCGGGGAGGAGGAGGTGGGAGGTGGCGTGGGAGTGGGACTCCTCGAAGCCGCCGGCGGGGGCGAGGCCAGGGACGGGGCGGCGGGTGGAGTGGAGGTAGGGGGCGAGGGCGAGGCCGTCGGCGACGCTGTGGCCGAGGCCGGTGGCGGTCTCCGCGTAGCCGAGGACGACCGCGCGGGCGGCCTCGGTGTCGCCGAGCAGCCGTCGTACCCGCACGCCCAGGTCGTGGCCGGCGTCGCGGACCACGGAGGGCCGCTGGGGGACGTGCTTGCCGAGGACGTTGGAGACGAGCAGGTGCGCCCGCTTGGGGTTGCGGCGCAGCGCAAGGCCCAGCAGGTCACGCAGCTGTTCGTCGCCGACCAGTTCGACGCCCAGTCGCTCCGCGACCCAGGTTCCGGTCCACACCACTTCGTCGTCTTCCTTTCCGGTGCCGGTCGCTATGCGGCGAGGCCGGCGGTGAGCAGCTCCACGAAGCCGACGTCCTCGCGGGCGACGCCGAAGACCTCGGCGCGCCGGAGGGTGCGCTCGGCCCAGGCGCGGTGCGGCTTCACCTCGTTCATCTTGTTCGTGTACGCGGAGCGGAGCACCCCGCCGCCGTCGCGTTCCGGCCGCAGGATGTCCTGGGCGTCGCTGAACTCCTCGTGGGTGACCACGGACAGCGCGTGCACCGGCACCACATGGCTGGGGTGGATGCAGGTCTTGCCGAGTAGGCCGTTGGCGCGGTCGAGCTCGATCTCGCGGAGCAGTCCGTCGAGGTCGTGCTCGATGAGCGCGGTGCGCAGGTCCTCGGCGCGGCCCTCCAGGAAGGGGCTGCGGCGCAGCTGGGGCTTGAACATGCGCTCGCCGGGCCGGAAGTACTCCCACACGGGTCCGGTGATGGTGAAGCCGGTGCCGTCGGAGCGGCCGAGGACGTTGACGACGTCGCCGATGACGGCGGAGACGATCTGGACGTCGTACGCGGTCATGTCGGGCGAGCGGCGAAGCCCGTAGTGGGAGCAGAAGTCGGTCACGCCGAGGCGGAGCGCGAGGATCCGCTCGCGGTACTTGTCGGTGAGGGAGGCGATTCCGGCCAGGGTCTCGACCCGGGTCTCCAGGTGGAGCAGCTCGGGGGACTCCAGGACGGGCATGGCGAAGAGCCGGCGGCCGCAGTTCCGCTCGGCGGCGGTGAGCGCTTCGAGGAAGGGGCGGCCGCGGGTCTCGGTGAACTTGGGGAGTACGAATCCGGACAGCAGCCGGACGCTCGCGCCGAAGCGGGCGACCAGGTCGGTGATCTGGCGCGGCTCGCGGACCCGGACGAAGAGCAGGGGCAGGTCCGCGGCGGCGGCGCCGGCCTCGTCGGCGGACAGCTCGGCGAACTGCCGGACCAGGTTGTCCTCGCCCGCCGCCACGTCCGCGTCGCTGATGGAATCCTCCAGGCAGAGGACCATGGACACGACTCCGCGGGCCGCCTGCTTGCGGATGTCGGCGGCGAGCCGGGGCCGGGTGGCGGGGCTGTAGAGCGTGGCGCCGAGGGCCGCGGCGAGCGTGCGCGCGGAGGAGTCGGCCGTGAACTCGGCCGGCTCCCGGTGGAACAGTCCGGCCCGCGTGGCGGCCGGAATGTGCCCGAAATGACGCATATATTTCCCCCGACTGGGCTCGCGGCCGCTGACGACATGTGGCCGGTAATAGTACGTAGGGGAGGGTGTCCTTAGTTCCCCCCGTGCGTGAAGTTCAGGTAACTCGTCCGCTTCCGGCCCCCCGCGTTGTCCGGATGGCGGGCGGGCAGGGAAGATGACCGGCATGACGCACGCGATGCTGAAGGGCTCCAACGTCCCTCTCGACACCGCGGCCGTACGGGCCGTGCTCCGCTGGACCCCCGGCCCCGGGGTGCCCGACGTGGACGCGTCGGCCCTGCTGCTCGGGGTGGACGGGCGTGTCCGCTCCGACGAGGACTTCGTCTTCTACAACCAGCCCCGGCACCCCTCCGGGACGGTGCGGCGGCTGGCGAAGAAGCGGGAGCCGGAGGGGCTGACCGATCCCGTGGAGGCCGATCTGGGCGCTCTGGAAGGCTCGGTCGACCGGGTGGTGATCGCGGCCTCCTCGGACGGCGGCACCTTCCGGTCCGTCTCCGACCTGCGGATCCTCGTGTACGACGCCGCTCCGGGCGCGGCGGGCGGCGAGCCGCTCGCGGTGTTCGACGTGTCGGCCGAGACCGGCGAGGAGACGGCGATCATCTGCGGCGAGCTGTACCGGCGCGGGGACGGCTGGAAGTTCCGGGCGGTGGGGCAGGGCTATCCGACCGGTCTGGTCGGCCTGGCCACCGACTTCGGGGTGTCGGTCGACGACGGCGTGGACGCCGCCGCCGAGACGCCCGGCGCCCCGTCCCAGGCTCCCGCTCCCGGCCCGGCGCACGACCCCGACGCGACGGTCGTCCACACCCCGGCCGTACCGCCGCAGCCCACCGCGCCCCCCGCTCCCCCGGTCCCGGCACAGCCCCCGGCGTACGGGTATCCGCAGCCCGCCGGCGCGCCCGCGCCCGCGTACGGCTATCCGCACGCGGCCCCGGAGTTCCGGATGCCGCCGATGGGGCCGCAGTTCGTCGGTCGCTGACACGTCCCGGCAGCTCGGCAGCTCGCGTCAGGTCTTCGTCTTGTAGCCCCGGCCCCACTGCATGCCCCAGCCGTACAGCCGGTCCAGCTCGGCCTGGAAGCCGTACACGAACCGCACCTCGCGCCGCACCATCAGCTCGCCCTTGACGTTCTCGACGCTGAACACGGCGCAGGAGCGGGCCTGCGGGGCGCGCTCGTCGAGTTCGATCTCGATGCGGGGGCCGTTGCTCGGGTAGAGCGTGACCTTGGCGTGGGTGCGGTCGAAGGCCGGGGTCTGGTCGTAGATGTAGACGAAGAACAGCAGGCGCTTGATCTCGTCGCGGTGGTCGAGGTTGACGAAGATCGTCTCGCCGGAGGGCGCGCCGAACCGGTCGTCGCCGCTGAGCTTCACGTACGGCGGCTCGTTGAGCTCGCCGAAGAAGTTGCCGAGCGGCTGGATGACGCCCTTGCTGCCGTCGGTCAGCTCGTAGAGGCAGCCGAGGTCGAGGTCGACGTTGACCACGCCCTGGGTGTGGGCCTGGACCTCCTCCGGCTTGAAGAGCCTGAGGGGGTGGCGCAGCAGGCTGGTGGAGTGGCGTGGGCCCTCGATGTCGGAGGTGCGCATCCGCCAGGAGAGGTTGACCCGGAGGTTGCCGGTGGCGGCGCCCTGCTTGGTGAGGGAGACCGTGGGGTGGCGGCGGGTCAGGTCGATGGAGTTCGCGGCGGCGCCGCCGGAGTCGAACGGGTCCCGGCCCGGGAAGAGATTGTCGAAGAAGCCCACGGGCCCCCACCCCCCACTGTCGTCATCTGCCGACTGTCGTCACATCGCGCCGAACATGCCGCTCTGGACATGCCGCTTTGAGCATGCTGCTCTGAACATGCCGCGGGGCGGCCGGGTGCCCCGGCCGCCCCGCAGTGAAGCGTTCCTCATTCTCAGGGGTGTCACACCCCGGAAGTCACCTCGGCCTTGTCGTCCGAGGCGTCAGCTTTTCCCTCGGCTGCCGCGAGCGCCTTGTTGCGGCGGACGGAGGACCAGAAGGACCAGGCGATGAGGACGACGCCGACGAGGCCGGTGATGACCTCGTTGATCTCGTACTGGATGGTGATCAGGAGCAGGACGGCGAGGGCGCCGATCGCGTAGTGGGCGCCGTGCTCCAGGTAGACGTAGTCGTCGAGGGTGCCCTGGCGGACCAGGTAGACGGTCAGCGAGCGGACGTACATGGCGCCGACGCCGAGGCCGAGGGCCATCAGGACGATGTCGTTGGTGATGGCGAAGGCGCCGATGACTCCGTCGAAGGAGAAGGAGGCGTCGAGGACCTCCAGGTAGAGGAACATGAAGAAGGCGGCCTTGCCGGCGAGCACGACTGCCGAAACCTTCTTGCCGGAGCGCTTGGCCTCTTCCTCGGCCTCGTGCTCGGCCTCCTCTTCCTCCTCCAGCTTGTTCTCGAAGTAGCCGGAGAGACCGCCGACGACGAGGTACGTGATGAGGCCGGCGATGCCGGAGACGAGCACCGTCTGCGCCTTGTCGACGTGCACGCCGCCGTGCTGGTGCGCCTGGGTCGCGAAGGTCATCGAGGTGACGAGCAGGGCGATCAGCGCGATGCAGACCGACAGCATGTCGACCTTGCCGAGCTTGGCCAGCGGGCGCTCGATCCAGCGCAGCCACTGGATGTCACGGTCCTCGAAGATGAAGTCGAGGAAGATCATCAGCAGGAACATGCCACCGAAGGCGGCGATCGACGGGTGGGCGTCGGTGACGAGCTGCTGGTACCTGTCGGCGTCGTTGAGGGCGAGGTCGACGGCCTCGATCGGACCGATCTTGGCGCTGATCGCGACGATCACGACGGGGAAGACCAGTCGCATGCCGAAGACGGCGATGAGCACACCGACCGTGAGGAAGATCTTCTGCCAGAAGGCGTTCATCTTCTTCAGGATTCCGGCGTTGACCACCGCGTTGTCGAAGGAGAGCGAGATCTCGAGGATGCAGAGGATCGCGACGACCCCGAAAGCCTCCCACCCCCCGTAGAGCACCGCGGCGGCAAGGCCGAGGGCGGTGATCGCGAACGACCAGCCGAAGGTTTTCAGAATCACTGTCTACCCCATCGTGATATTTACGCGGCTTTACGAAACGTTGACCCCGAAGTCTAGAGCGATGCCCCGAAGTCCGGACGCGTACCCCTGACCGACCGCCCGGAACTTCCATTCGCCGTTGTAGCGGTAGAGCTCGCCGAAGATCATCGCGGTCTCGGTGGAGGCGTCCTCGGAGAGGTCGTAGCGCGCGAGTTCCTGGCCGTCGGCCTGGTTGACCACTCGGATGAAGGCGTTGCTGACCTGGCCGAAGGACTGGCCGCGGAGGTCGGCCTCGTGGATCGAGACCGGAAAGACGATCTTGTCGCAGGCGGCCGGAACCTGGGTCAGGTCCACGATCAGCGACTCGTCGTCGCCCTCACCCTCGCCGGTGAGGTTGTCGCCGGTGTGTTCGACGGAGCCCTCGGGGCTCCTGAGGTTGTTGTAGAACACGAAGTACTCGTCGCCGAGCACCCGGCCCGACTGGCACAGCAGGGCGCTGGCGTCGAGGTCGAACGGGGCTCCGGTGGTGGAGCGCGCGTCCCAGCCGAGACCCACGAGCACCTGGGTGAGGTTGGGTGCGGCCTTGGAGAGGGAGACATTGCCTCCCTTGGCGAGCGTGACGCCCATGACGGTGGTTCCTCCCCGAGGGTTCTGCGAATGCGCGGCCGGGCGGAGCCCGGACGCACCAAGAGGCACGTCCGGGGGCGCCCCGGGGGGGGGGGCC